>CAKRON010000028.1 GCA_934373455.1 uncultured Marvinbryantia sp. | reverse complement strand
ATCAAATCCGTACACTTCATGTCCTTTTTTCAGAAAAAGCTCTGCACAGCCTTTTCCGATTCCGGAACTGGTGCCTGTGATCAATACCTTCATCTTGCAAAATCTCCTTTCATATTTTGACGCAATGCACGGAATAAGACAGCTGATACAGAAAGACAGATCAGACGGTCAAGATAATCAGTTATAAACTGAACGACAAAACAGCTTCCTACCAGACCAAGTGGTGTTCTGGAAAGAATCTGCACCAGGATTGTAGATCCGGATGATGTGATTCCTCCAAAAAGAAATGCGGTGATACAGGAACTGATGATGGTGGATGGAAGCGTAATGAGGATGGCAGCCGGAATAATATTCCAATTTTTAGGCTGCCATTTTCTGTATACAAGACCAGTCACGAAACCAAGAACAATTCCTACAGGTGCATAGTACAAAGAATAGACATCGACAGTCATTCCCATCAGCAGACCGCTGAGCAAATTAGGAAGCATACCGTAAAAAGGACCAAGTGTGGCAGCGACAAAGACGGTACCGATACTGTCCAGGTAGATAGGAAGTTTTAATAACAGAGCAATTTGACCTCCAATAAAGTTTATACAGATAGCAAATGCAATCAGGCAGATTTTGTAAGTTGTCATTTTTTTCATATTGAATCGTCTCCTTTATAATAAAGTCTGTAAAATATCCAGCTTTTCCGGTTTCAATTCCAGAATTCTGGAAAGAAACAGCTGGAAAAATGCATAGGTGTCTACGGCAGTCATTACCGTGGCATTGGAAGCTTTTCGGTAGAAATGCATAGAATCTACTACAGATTGTCCAAGCGAAATCCCTTCTGTTTCGATTTGTACATAAGAATCAAAACCTTCACAGATAGTTGGATTCAGAAAATATGCCACAGCCAGAGGATCATTGATCACACAGCCGATGATATGTTCCCATTCCCAGTGAAAATCAAAGTAAAACTTTGTGATTTTCTTTATAAACATACCGGTTTCGGTATTCAGACGACAGATGTATTCCAGAATGGTAGGCGTAAGGACAATATTTCTTGTCACATCAAGTCCAATCATATGAATTTTTTTCTGCAGCTCATACATGGTGTCATAAACCAGAGATGCACCATCCGGATCGCACCAGTAGTTATATTCAGCAACAGGCGAGCAGTTTCCGTGGCTTTTAAAGGTGCCGCCCATAGATACCAGCTGCTCGATCTGGGCGAAAGCATCTTTGTCTTTCTGGATCAGTCGAGCAAGATTGGTCATAGGACCCAGCGCAATGACAGAGACACGTTCTCTTTTCAGTACATCTGCCAGAAAATCCACAGCATGGATGTTCTGTTTGAAACCATGGACTTCCGGCAAATAACTTTCTCCGAGTCCATCTTCCCCATGCGTATCCAGAGCATTTACATAATCGCGCCGCAAAGGCTTGCTTTCACCGACGTATACAGGTACATCCAGTCTGTTCAGATGCTTCAAAACTTTTTTCGCGTTTTCAAAGCCCATTTCCACAGGACAATTTCCACAGACGATGGTGATTCCAATGACTTCAATCTCAGGAGATTTCAGTGCAAGCATAAGTGCAAGACTGTCATCGATTCCGGGATCGCAGTCAATGATAACTTTTCTTTTTTTCATTTATTTCCTTTCTTGCAGGTAAAAATAAAAAACGCCTTTGTTTATCACCTCAAATAAACAAAAGCATCGATAAAAAAGCTGCTATGGCAGCCTGATTTTCTATTTTTACTTTGCCTAGTTTTTTATACTGGGAGGTTTCCGAACCAGTTCGGGAGACATTCTAACACATGTTTTTATTAGAATCAATAATATTTTTGAGTTTTTCGCATTTTTTTGTTACGTTATTGGATGTTGTATGGTACACTATCTTTGCAAATTTTTGAAAAAGGAAGGAGACTCAAATATGAGCCAAAAAAAAGGGGGAAGCCTGAAATCTTTTAACAAGGGATTCACAGTGCCGGATACTTACATTATTATCTTTTTTGTAGTGGTGATCGCTGCGGTTATGACATTTCTTGTACCAAAAGGTTACTATGAAACAACAGATGTTTCGTATATGATGAACGGAGTAGAAAAGACCCGTACGGTCATCAAAGATGGAAGTTTTCAGTATCTGAAAGATGATGCGGGCAAGGTAGTAACAGAAGGTGTTACGTTATTCAGTGGAGATGGAGAAACAGGTTTCTTCAATTATATGTATAACGGAATTGTGAACAGTTCTGCAATAGAAATCATTGCATTTCTGTTGGTTGTAGGTGGTGCATTTGGCATTATGATTCGAACAGGTGCCATTGAAGCCGGTCTTATAGGACTGATCCGCAAAGCAAAAGGAGCAGAGAAATTATTGATTCCGATACTTTTTGTATTGTTTTCTCTGGGGGGAGCAGTTTTTGGAATGGGAGAAGAAGCACTTCCGTTCACGATGATCTTATGTCCCTTATTTGTAGCAGTGGGATATGACACCGTGCTTGCTGTTCTGGTTACTTATGTTGCAACACAGATTGGATTCGGATCATCCTGGATGAATCCATTTTCCGTGGGTATTGCACAGGGGATTGCCGGTATCGACGTATTTTCCGGCGCAGGATTCCGTATAGTTATGTGGGTAGTATTTACAGCACTTGGTTGTGGAATGACCATGTTTTATGCGGCAAAAGTCAAAAAGAATCCGAAGATTTCGGTTGCTTATGAAAGTGATCAGTATTTCCGTGATCAGAATGAAAAGACCGGTATTGATGAAAAACATGCTTTTGGTCTGGGACACATTTTAGTGCTTCTGACATTGGCTGCTACAGTAATATGGGTAATCTGGGGCGTTATGGTAAAAGGATACTATATGCCTGAAATTGCTTCTCAGTTCTTTGTTATGGGCGTGGTAGCCGGAATTATTGGTATTATTTTCCACTTAAATGATATGAAGATGAATGATATCGCGTCCTCCTTTAAAAATGGAGCCAAAGATCTGATTGGCGCGGCACTTGTTGTAGCGATGGCACAGGGAATCATGCAGGTGCTTGGTGGTTCTGATCCTACCACGCCAACAGTAATTAATACGATTATGTATGGAATTTCACAGGCATTGGCAGGAATTTCCGGTGCAGCAGCTGCAGTATTGATGTATCTGTTCCAGTCTGTATTTAATTTCTTTGTAGTATCCGGTTCCGGACAGGCAGCGATTACCATGCCGATTATGGCACCGCTGGCAGATCTGCTGGGTGTGACACGTCAGACCTCTGTTCTGGCATTCCAGCTGGGAGATGCATTTACGAATCTGATCGTTCCGACATCCGGATGTCTGATCGGATCTCTGGCAATTGCAAAAATAGAATGGTCGAACTGGATTAAATTTATGTGGAAATTTCTGGGTATTCTCATGATTGGTGCTGTGATTACCATTTTGATTGCAGTTGGAATTGGATTTTAGAAGGACTGATATATTATGATGAAATTGATTCAAAATATTGATGTATATGAACCGGAGCATCTTGGAATAAAAGATGTACTGGTAATCAATGATAAGATTGTGAAAATTGCAGATGCAGGGAGTATACCGCAGATAGCATTCCTTTCAGACGCTGCAGTAATTGATGGAACCGGCAAGATTCTTACGCCTGGTTTCATTGATTGTCATGTGCATGTACTTGGTGGAGGTGGAGAAGGTGGATTTGCCAACCGAACTCCGGAAGCTACCATAGAAGGTTTGACGAAGTTTGGCGTTACGACAGTAGTTGGCTGTCTTGGAACGGACGGGATCGGCCGGGATATGTGTGCACTGGTGGCAAAGACAAAGGGCTTAAATGAACAGGGAATGACTGCTTACTGTTATACGGGAAGTTATCAGATACCGGTCCGCACGCTGACGGACAGTATTACGAAAGATATTATGATGATTCAGGAAGTTATCGGAACAGGAGAGATTGCGATATCCGATCATCGATCTTCTCAGCCGACGTTTGAAGAATTTGTCCGTGTGGCAGCAGATACCAGACTTGGTGGTGTACTATCCGGAAAAGCGGGAATCATCAATGTACATCTGGGAGATAGTCCAAGATGTATGGATCTGATTGAACGTGCGCTTGAGGAAACCGAGATACCGGTATCCCAGTTTTTGCCGACCCACGTGAATCGAAATGAAAAGCTGTTTTGTAAAGCAATAGAATATGCATTAAAAGGCGGCGCTGTGGACTTTACCGGAAATGAAGATATCGATTACTGGGAGACGATCTGTGATGAAGTAAGAGTGTGTTATGGTATAAAACGTATGCTGGAAGCAGGAGTAAATCCGAACCGGATCACCATTTCATCTGATGGGCAGGGAAGTCTTCCTGTTTATAATGAAAAAGGCGAATTTCAGGGAATGGGTGTGGGACAGTCCAGCAGCCTGTTAAAAGAGGTGAAGGAATGTGTGAATAAAGCACAAATTCCTCTGGAAATTGCACTTTCAGCGATTACCTCTAATCCGGCAGAAATTCTTTGTCTGAAAGGAAAAGGAAAGATTTTGGAGGGATACGATGCAGACTTATGCATTCTTGACCAGAATTTGCAGCTGACAGAGGTAATTGTGAAAGGAAAATAAGTATAAATTTATTGAAGGCGGAGCATGATGTTTGCGGTGAATATCCCATTCTCGTAAGAAAAATCACTGTCTCCGCCATTTTTTTGGGCAATATGGCGCACAGATTGAACACCGACACCATTTCCGCGTCTTTTGGATGACTGAAAAATATGATTCTTTTCTGAAATTTGAGTGTCATACGCATTTTCTACCTGAAGAAGGAGAAGATGACTATGATGCAGGTAAGCAGTTACGGAGATAGCCCGTCTTGCAGGATCGGTCTTAAGGCTGGCCTCGATGGCATTTTCCAGAAGATTGGAAAGGATGATACAGAGATCCATTTCGTCAATAGAGATCTGTGCCGGCAGATCCAGTCTGGAAAGAAAAGGAATCTGATCTCGTGCAGCAAGGGCAGAATAATAGCCTATGATGCTGTCAGCAGCCTGATTTTCGCAAAAGTGCAGATCCTGACTGGGGATTTTACTGATGGCACTGGAAATATAGTCTTTTATTTTCTCAAGATCTCCGTGTTCTGCAAGCGAAGAAAGTTGAAGATATTGATGCCGGATATCATGTCTGGCCTGTCTTGCTTCTTCGATGGCGTTACAGAGATTTTCGTATCTTGTCTGCTGTAAAGTGAGAAGATGATTCTCCTGCTGGAGTCTGGCATTCCGATTCAAACTATTTGCCATCAGAAGAAACATGGCGTAAAAGAGAATGAGAATCAGAAGAAGAACCAGGCTCATGACAATATATATTTTTAAAATACGTCCCGTATACAATGTATCGCGATATTTTGGTGCCATAAACAGATTCAGTCCAATAAACAGTAGTGGCAGAATCCAGAAAATATACCAGGTTTGTGCAAAGTTTTCGTCTTCCACCAGTTTTTTTGCAGTGTGAGAAGCAGGAAACCATGCAGCTAAAACAAAAGACAGGCAAATCAGATTGTATAAAATGCAGGTTTTGGTATGAAACCACAGAGTTTGACTGGAAAGGACCTGATCTGCGGTAATAATGGCATCAATTGCCCGGGAAAAACTGTTGATACATGCAAAAACAGCGCAGACTGCAAAAAAAATACTTCCGGATTTCCATAGGGAAATGCGCAGAGTATTGTGGTAAAGAAGCAGTGCCACAAGAAGCATAAATGGCAGAACGAACTTTGTGGAAATTTGAAGAAAATAACACAATAAACCGCCGGAAATACAGATGCCTGTGAGTAAAGGGAGCATCCAGCAAGTCAGCTTCAACGGTGTCTGCTTCAGATAAGTTTTTACCGGAAGATAAGCAAGCAGCATGCCGGGAAGGAGAACAGTAAGGTCCAAACCAGGTCTGAAAAAAAGCATTATGATGAAGTCCTCCTTTGAAAAAGGTAATCCATAAAAGTCTGTCGGGCATGTTTACTCAACTTACGACTAACCGGAATCTGATTTCCGTTATCCAGGGTAAAAACCGTGCCGTCGAAATCAAGGGCATGATCCAGATTAATAACAATCCCGCGGTTGCACTGATAAAACCGTGTATCCATCTTCAAAGCGGACAGAAAAGATTCAAAGGACTGACGTGTAATCAGTTCTTTTTTATTTGTAGTATAAATATGAATCATATGAGAAAAATGCTCGGCATAAATCATACTTTGAAATGGGACTTTTATATTACTTCCGTTTATTTTAACGTCTATATATTTCCCGGAATTCGGAATGCGGGAAAGAATTTCGTCTGTTAAAGCAGAAATCTCATTTTCATGATACGGCTTGACAAGATAATGCATGGCGCGTACCTGAAACCCTTCAAGAGCATGATCCGTGGATGTAGTAGTAAAAATAAGCAGACAGGAAGTGTCTGATTTGCGCAATTCTTTTGCTATTTCTATGCCGTTCGCACCATTCATGTAAATATCCAGAAACAACACGGTAAAAGGGCGTTCTTTGGATGCAAGCAAAAAATCTTCGCCATTTTCAAATTCAGTGAAATCTGAATGGATTCCACGCCGGGAGAACTGATATTCAAGTCTGCTGCGAAGCAGAATACGTTCTTCGGCAATATCGTCAACAATTGCAATTCTCATTGTATATACCTCTCATACAAAGCTGATTTCATTCATATAGAAAGTATAACACAAAAAGATGTCATGGGCTATGATATGGCTTTACAATTCGTGCCAATATTTGGTGATTCGTGCCAGAATAATTGAAAAAGAATCTGTTTAATTTATAATGAGGACAACAAATGGAGTGAAAACAGAAAGGAGGAAGTTCTGTGTATTGTATGTCCGTATTAACTGACAGAGATCAGGATGGTCATGATTATGCAAAATATATATCAGATTACTGCATGGAAAAAGGAATCGTTCCGCTGATTGAGATTTATCAAAATCAGGAAGTCTTTTTTAAGCAGATACAGAGAAGAGTTCCATCTATGGTATTTCTCTCATTGCCGGGAGTGGATGGGCTGAATGCAGCAGAACATCTTCGTTCATTATATCCCAGATGTGGAATTATCTGGTGCAGTGATTTGGATTTTTCACTTCATGCTTTCAGATTACGTGTGGAATATTTTTTTATGGAACCGGTGGATCATGAGAAAATACAAGAAGGGCTTAAGGCCTGGCTGGAACGTATCGGAAAATTATAATAAAAATATTGGGAAAATTGGGAGGAAAACATCATGAAGAAGAGAATGGCAATGCTTGCACTTACGGCACTTATGCTGACAATGGTATCAAACGGTACGGCAGGTATGGTGCATGCAGAAGACGAAGCGAAGGAAAACAGTACAGCAGAAGTGCGGGTGCCGATTAAGTCACTCAGTCCGAAAGCAATTGATGAGAATCCTTATATGGCGAACAGTGACTCAAATATTCATCATGACTGCTACAATTCAGATACTACGGATGCAGTTTTGCCGGTTGATATTTATTCAGAAATCAATGTTTCATATGAGAAGGTAAATCCGAATGCATCACCGGCTGTCTTTTTTGATACATATGGACATGCAGTTGTTCCGTTTCTTGGAGGACTTGCCATCCGGGATATTAATGCAGAAGAGACACAGACCGAAGGATACTTTTCACCAAAGCAGCAGGATGGAGGCGGTTATCTGATACAGAGTTCTTATTCATTTGTGGATGAGAGCAATCGTCTGGTGTGTCCGACCAGCAACAATCATGTTCTGATGCTGAAAGCAACCGATGAAGAAGGAAATGTACTTCCGGAATTTGAAAAAGTATTAGATATTGATATCAAGGCAGCAGCAGAAAAAGCACTTGGAAAGACACTAGATCAGAATTTGTTGTCAGTTGTGTTTGATTACGATGGAAATCTCTGGTTTGCAACGGGAGGATTCAGAATTTATCCGGACAGAAAACAGCAGGGAACCTTCGGATATATTTCCCGTTCTGCAATTGATGCGATTTTAAATGGAGAAGAGAAGGATCTGTCGGACAGCGTGTTCGTATATGAACTGGCTCCTGGGGAAGGCGCTGAAAATGGAATCGCAGCATCCAAAGACGGTGCAGTGATTTTGACCAATTTAAACTGTTATCTGCTTCAGGCGGATAATGGCGTGAAGAAGGTGTGGGAGACACCATATGAAAGCGTGGGAGCAAAAGACAGCCATGAGGGAGATGAAACAACAGGTGGCGGTCTGGCATGGGGCAGTGGATGTTCCCCATCCATTACCAGAGATCTTGTGATGTTTACAGATAATCAGAAAACAGTAAGTCTGATGGCACTGGATATGAAGACTGGAGAAGTGGTGGCAAGTATGCCGGTAATTGACGAACTGCCGGAAGATGTACAGGTGTCAGTAGAAAATTCAGCCATTGTATATGACAATGGAGAAGGTACGGTAAGTACGATTGTATGTAACTGGTTTGGCGCCGGAAGTGCCAATCTGGCCAAGGAAGATAATGACTCTTCTGTGCAGAGCTATGAGAATATCTATGATGTGAACTGGTTAAGACAGGGAAATAAAATGATTATGCCAGGTGTGGAACGCGTAGATACGATAAAAACAGAGGATGGATATGAAATGAAGAGTATCTGGTGTAGAAGTGATTTATCAGATACGTCCATGATGAAGCTTTCTACTGCAACAGGTTATGTGTATGGTTATGTTCAGAATCTGGAAACCGGAATGTGGCAGTATATCATGCTGGATTTTGAAACAGGGGAAACTGTATTTTCTATGGATGTTGCAAACAAGCCGGGATATAACAATATGGCAATCGGTATGTATGCCGGAAATAGTGGAAATGCTCTTTACTGCCCGACCGGTTATCTTGAATTGCTGAGATTGCAGGATCGATTCGTCTATCTTCCAGATATGCCGTATCGTAAAGTAGATCTGGATCAGGCAATGCGTAACGTACTGCCGCAGGAACAGTTTGAAGCAGACGGTGGACAGGGTAGTGTGGCAGGCTGGCTCAATACCGTAACCATTGAAAATGTACATCCGAATACGACAGTAGTTCTGCGAATGAAAGGAATTTCAGGCAGTGCAGAAGAAATGAAGCTGTATGCATATGATGCAAATGGAACATTACAGGAAGTTGCTTCTGAATTGTGGCATATTCAGAAAGAAAATGGTGAGATACCAGAGACACTGTCTGAAAATGAATTATATGAAGTGTATATGACAGTAGAAGATGGTGGAACCATGGATCTAAGTGAAACAGAAAAAGAAATAAAGATATCCGCAATTCTCGGAGCATAATTTCAGACAATATCCCCGCCTTTCGGCGGGGATATTTACATAATTTATAGAAAGAGTATCTTTTTTACTTGAAAAGCGAGAAAAGTGTGCTATACTATTATTAACATATGTGAAAAACAAAAAGGGGAGATTCAAGTGGCAAGACCATCAAAAAAAAGAAGAATATGCGGAAAGCCAAAATATCTCTGTTTTGCAGCAAAATCAAGTGAGGCGCCATGTGAAGAGATTATTATGAGTCTGGATGAATATGAATGTATCAGACTGATTGATTTTGAAGGAATGTCGCAGGAAGAATGTGCGGAACAGATTAATATGGATCGAACCAGTGTCACATTAATTTATTCCAGGGCCAGAAAGAAGCTGGCGGAGTGTCTGGTGACAGGAAAGCAGCTCCGGATAGATGGTGGTAATTATGAGTTCTGCCAGGGAAATCTGGAATGCTGCAGACGCAGAATGACAGCCGGGAATCGCTGCCTTGGAAGAATGAACGAAGAATGGAGGAAGCAGAAAATGGTAATTGCAGTAACTTATGAAAATGGAGAGGTTTTTCAGCATTTTGGACACAGTGAATTTTTTAAAATTTATGAAGTAGAAGATGGCAAGATTCTGAAATCAGAAGTATATGATACAAACGGTCAGGGTCATGGTGCATTAGCAGGATTTTTGAAAAATTATTCTGTTAACGTATTGATTTGCGGTGGTATCGGAGGCGGTGCAAGAACAGCACTGGCACAGATGGGAATTGAATTGTATCCTGGAGTAAGCGGAAATGCAGACGATGCAGTGAGAGCACTGATTGAAGGAAATTTATCTTATGATCCGAATACAGTATGTAACCATCACGGCGAAGGTCATGAGCATACTTGTGGCGAGCATGGATGTGGAAATCACTAAAAGAATATAAAGAATATAATAAAAACCTGTGAGATGACGTTTCAGTTTTGAAATGTTACATCACAGGTTTTTTATTTACACGAGCAACGAGGATTTGTCTTTAGAAAATTCTTGCATCAGTATGATTTTGTAGTAGAATAAGAAGTTAGAATTATTAGTTTGAGGTGAGTATGATATGACGAAAGATCTTACTACCGGAAAAATCATGCCGATTCTTGTTAATTTTACAGTGCCGCTTGTACTGGGAAACCTGTTCCAGCTGACTTATAATGCAGTGGACAGCATTATCGTAGGACACTTTGTGGGAAAAGAGGCACTGGCAGCAGTAGGAATCTGTAATCCGATCAGTACGTTGATGATATTGTTTTTGAATGGATTGTGTATGGGAGCCAGTATTCTGATGGGAATCCAGTATGGAGCGAAAGATTACGAAACTTTGCACAGACAGATTAGTACAACCATGTTGTCAGGCGTGATTTTTTCATTCTTTTTGACGCTGGTTTGTGTAATATTTGCAGTGCCGATTTTGCTGCTGCTTCAGGTAGATCCGTCTATTATGGAGATGACAAGACAGTATCTGCGGATCATTTTCCTAGGACTGATATTTACCTTCCTGTACAATTTCTTTTCCAGTACCTTAAGGGCACTGGGCGACAGTGCATCACCGTTGTATTTTCTGATTATCAGTGCAGTACTGAATATTTTCGGTGACCTGTTCTTTGTCATTGTATTAAAAGCCGGAAGTAACGGATGCGCAGTTTCTACCGTATTAAGTGAAGCACTCTGCTGTCTGTTCTGCATTATTTACATACAGAAAAAAGTACCAATTCTCCGACTGGGAAAAAAGTGGCTGGTATTTGATGTCAGTCTGTTAAAGAAAACGGTTGCTTATGGATGGGCATCTGCCATGCAGCAGGCTACAGTGCAAATGGGAAAAATCGCTATACAGGCATTAGTGAATACCATGGGAGTATCAGTCGCGGCTGCGTTTGCAGTAGTGAACCGTATTGATGATTTTGCCATTACACCGGAGCAGAATATCGCACATGCTATGACGGCATTGATGGCGCAGAATAAAGGAGCCGGAAAAAATGACCGTATGAAGGAGGGATTCCGTTGTGGAATGATACTGGAAATCGTGTATGGAGCAGCAGTTATGCTCATTTGTCTGGGATTTGCCAGACCATTGATGGCGCTGTTTGTAAAAGATGAAGAAGTGATTGGACATGGTGTTGTGTATCTGCATTTGATCGCTGTGATGTATATACTGCCGGCTATTACGAATGCGATTCAGGGATTTTTCCGCGGAATCGGAGACTTGAAGGTGACACTGCTCAGCAGTTTTACGAACATGGGCGTGCGCGTGATTGCGGCAGCACCGATGATTTTATTATGGAATTTTGGTATAGAGGCATTACCATATTCCTATCTGGCGGGATGGATTGCTATGCTTTTAGTAGAAACACCTTTGATGATTCGAATTTACCGAAAAAAATAAAGGAGAGAATGTTATGGAGTTTCAGATCTTAGATGCCCTGCAAAAGATTCATACACCCATCATAGATACACTTATGTGTGGTATCACAAGATTGGGAGATGCAGGGATGATATGGATTTTATTATGTATCGTATTGTTGCTTATGCCAAAGACCAGAAAATCCGGTATGGTATTGCTGGCGGCTTTGCTGGTAGATTTACTGATCTGCAATGTGATTTTAAAACCTACAATACAAAGAATTCGTCCATTTGATGTGATAACAGATATTGAACTGTTAGTAAAGCGTCCGTTGGATTATTCCTTTCCATCCGGTCATACAGCAGCATCGTTTACCTCTGTGATGGCGCTGTATCTGGCAGGAGAAAAAAAGCTGTGGATACCGGCGCTGGTACTGGCAGTACTGATTGCCTTTTCCAGACTGTATCTGTATGTACATTATCCGACCGATGTGTTGGGTGGTGTGATAATAGGTGTGATATCTGGTGCTCTGGGATACTGGCTGGTGAAAAAAGCAGAAGAATCAAAAAAGCGTAAATAGAAAGGATATGGGTATTGAAAAGAACATGATAAAATTAACCACACTTTGCTATCTGGAAAAAGAAGATCAGTACCTGATGCTGCATCGTACCAAGAAGGAACAGGATGACAATAAGGATAAATGGATTGGTGTAGGCGGTAAGTTTGAATATGGTGAAAGCCCGGAGGAGTGCCTGCTTCGTGAAGTAAAAGAGGAGACAGGTTATAGCTTACAGTCATGGCACTTTAGAGGAATTGTGACCTTTGTGTACGGAGAAGATACGGTGGAGTATATGCATTTGTATACGGCAGACCGATGGGATGGAGAACCGGTGATCTGCACGGAAGGGGATCTGGAATGGGTGAAGAAAGAAGATATCTGGAGACTGAATTTCTGGGAAGGTGACAGGATTTTCTTTCGGCTGCTAACAGAGGAGAGAACTTTTTTCTCTCTGAAACTGGTCTATAATATGGAAGGAATTCTGCAACAGGCTGTGCTGGATGGAAAGAAATTGGAACTGTTTGATATTCTGAATGAGGATGGGACAAAGTCAGGTGTCGTTCGGGAACGGGGCGTAGCCCATCTGGATGGCTCCCTTCATGCAACGGTACATATCTGGATTGCCAGACCGAATGCGGAAAGTGGCTATGATATTTTATTGCAGAGGCGCAGTCATCACAAGGATTCGAATCCAGACTGTCTGGATATTTCGTCAGCAGGTCATATCAGTGCCGGGGATGTGTTTCTCTCAAGTGCCATGCGGGAAGCAAAAGAAGAACTGGGACTGACACTGGATCCGGAAAAATTAAAGGAGCTGGGATTCCGCCGAAAGAAGTTCGAAGGAGAATTTTACGGAAGACCATTCCGAGACAATCAGCTGAGCAAAATTTATCTATATATAGAAGCAATTGATATTACAAAACTTACCCTCCAGGAAGAGGAAGTATCCGAGGTAATCTGGATGGATTATGCAAAATGTAAAAAGGGAATACAGGAAAATACGATCAAGAATTGCATTTACCTGGATGAGTTTGAACTGGTCGGAAAAGGGCTGGGAATCGAACCATAAATCAGTGCATGAAAAATTAACCTCTTTTCAAAAACACAGAAATAAGGTATGATGTTACATATTTGCGTGCTTTAGCAAAATATGAACAGATACCCATTGTAAACTATGTGTGAAAAGGAGAATTTATGTTCGAAACAGTCATTGACGCAATCAACACATTTCTTTACAGCAAATTGCTGATTGTGATATTAATTGGTTCCGGTATTTATTTTACGATTCGAGCCAGGTTCCCGCAGGTCCGATTATTAAAAAATGCCTGCAGTGCGGTAATGGAGACACCGGAAGGAGCGGAGAGTGTATCATCCTTTCAGGCCCTGATGGTGTCCACGGCGTCCAGAGTCGGCACAGGAAACATTGTAGGTGTGTCCTCCGCTATTTGTATAGGCGGTGTGGGTTCGGTATTTTGGATGTGGGTGATTGCGATTATCGGCAGTGCATCCGCTCTTGCAGAGAGTACATTGGCACAGATCTATAAGAAAAAAGGCGAAGATGGGGAATGCTATGGAGGACCGGCTTATTATATAGAAGCAGCTCTGCACAACCGGGGATTGGCAGTAGCCTTTTGCATTGCCATGATTCTGACTTATGCTTTCGGATTTAATATGCTGGCTTCTTACAATCTGCAGTCTACCTTTGCAGGAATGTCTTTTTATAATGCAGAAGTAACTCCATGGATCATTGGCGGTGTTTTAGCGTTGGTAACAGGATGGTGTCTGCTTGGTGGTGGTCACAGAATTGTGAAAGTAACCTCTACACTGGTTCCATTTATGGGAGTCGTGTACATTCTGGTGTCTCTGTTGATCGTAATACTGAACATCGGCCAGCTTCCGGCAGTTCTTGCTCAGATTTTTGAAGAAGCATTTAACTTTAAGGCAATTTTTGCCGGATTTGCCGGATCGGCTATGATGCAGGGCATCCGCAGAGGGCTGTATTCTAATGAAGCAGGTATCGGTTCTGCACCGAATGCGGCGGCATCTGCGGTAGTCAGTCATCCGGTGAAGCAGGGACTGGTGCAGATGTTATCGGTTTTCATTGATACCTTGTTATTGTGTACCGCAACGGCGATGATGTGTCTGGTATCTGGTGTGGCGCCTGCAAAAGAATTACAGGGTGCACCGTGGGTGCAGGCAGCTCTTCATAAAACTATGGGGTCTTTTGGTCCGTATTTCATTATGATTGCCATGGTTTTATTTGCCTTTACGACACTGCTTGGAAATTGTTTCTATTGTGACAATTTGCTGACATATATCCACAAGAAGCAGCCTGGAAAGAAATTCATGGCAGGATTTCGGATTGTATCTGCATTAGCGGTATTTTTAGGAGCAGGAATGGAGATGACATTGTTGTGGCATATTTCCGATGTACTCATGGGTGTGATGGCACTGATTAATATTCCGGTGATCCTGATTTTATCCAACACTGTATTAAAGGCGTTAAAAGATTATGAGACGCAGGTAAGAGAAAAGAAGAATCCGGTATTCTACAGAAAGAATATTGATTTAAAACAAAAAACAGATTACTGGAATTAAAAAACGAAAGGAAAGAGTATGGAAGTATTTGTAGCAGTTATGAACATGGTGAATGACATCATCTGGCATCCGGTGATGTGTGTGTTCCTGATGTGTGCAGCGATCTGGTTTACAGTTCGTCTGAGAGGTATTCAGGTACGTAGATGTAAAGACATGGTAAAATGTCTGGTAGAAAAGGGTGACAACAAGAAAGATACAGGTTTGTCTGCATTTCAGGCATTTGCAACAACCGTCGGAGGACGTGTCGGTACCGGTAATATTGCAGGTACCGCTACAGCGGTATTTATGGGAGGACCGGGAGCCTTGTTCTGGATGTGGGTCACGGCTATCTTAGGCGCATCCACCGGTATTGTAGAATGTATTCTCGGGCAGGCATATAAAACAAGAAACTTAGGTGAACTTACCGGTGGCCCGGCTTTTTATATGTCAAATGGATTCAAAAACAAAAAGTTTGGAAAAGTGCTGGCAGTATTGTTTTGTATTGCGGTATTTATCGGACCGGGATTTCTTCTTCCGGCGATGCAGACTCAGACAGCCGCGACAGCCATCAAAGGAGCTTTTGGCATCCCATTCATAGCGGTAGGAATTGCCATGGTTATCATTGTTGGAGTGGTAACTATGGGAGGAATTAAGCGTATCGGTCAGGTAGCAGAATTTCTGGCACCGATCATGTGTGGTGTCTATTTCTTTATTACGATTGTGATTTTTGTACTGAATTACAATAAGATTCCATCTGTATTTGGATCTATCTTTGCCAGTGCGTTTGGAAAAGATGCGGTGTTTGGCGGAATCGTCGGATCAGCAGTAGCATGGGGAATTAAGAGAGGATTTTTCTCAAATGATGCAGGAAACGGAATGAGCCCGCTGATTTCTGCAACTACAGATACTTCCCATCCGGTAAAACAGGGTCTGGTACAGGGATTATCCGTTTATATTGATACGCTGCTGGTATGCAGTTGTACCGGGTTCTGCATTTTACTTGCAGGTACATACAATGTAGCTGCTGACGGATCAGGAGCAGTTCTGCTGGTAGAAAAAGTACCTGGTATCCAGTATGGTATTTCTTTTATGCAGGAAGCTTTAAGAGTATCCATTGGAAAAGCAGGAGCAATGTTCCTGGCAATTATGCTGTTTATCTTTATTTTTACCACGATGTTGTCTTATTCTTATCAGTTAGAATCGACCTGCAAATACCTGTGGGGAGAAAATAAAGTGGTAGTAACGATTGTCCGCATACTGTTTTTGATTTTCTGCCTGTTTGGGATTCTGATTGATGGAGATACCATCTGGTCAATGGGAGATATCGGAGTGGGCTGTATGCTGTGGGTGAATACATTTAGCATTCTGCTTCTGACACCTCAGGTAATCAGAATCGTAAAGGATTACGAAAAACAGAAAAATGCAGGTCTGGATCCATTATTTGATCCGGCAACGGTCGGCATACAGGATAAAGCAAATGTATGGGGAACCTATGTGGAAAAGAAAAGAGCTAGGGGAGACTATGAAAATCCGGTTCTCGGATATGACGAAAAGAAATTTAATAATTTTTGACTTGCATAGGAAGAGAAAAAGCTGTACACTGTGTTTTGGATAGCAGAAAGGTGACTTAAAGTTCAGGCTGACGCTGAAATCTGTAAAAGATGTGAAGGCGGAAAGCTGTGCATATATGGAGGAGTAATCGAATATGCGTAAAAAATCACATATAGCATTGGCAGGATATCTGATGCGGGAGATGGATGATGTAAATATGCAGAAGCACTGGAAGGCATTTTACTTAGGGTCTATTTTGCCGGATCTGACACCGAAGATGATCACAGATCCACATGAGTTTGATTCGTCTTATCTGGAGCTGAAAAGCAGAATCGGAAGACTTTTGCTGGAGGCAAGAGAACATGCCTGTAAGGAACGTACTCTGTTTTGCAGATTGGGAGTAGTGATGCATTATCTGGCAGATTATTTTACTTTCCCACATAACACCACCTTAGATGGTAATTTGAAAGATCACTGTCTTTATGAGCGTGATATGAAGCATGAATTACGTGCCAGAATTCATACCAAAGAGGCAGTAGAGATTTTTGAGAGCCAGCAGAAGAAGCAGAATCAGATTCACACAGCGGCGCAGCTTTTTGATTACATTGAAGAGATGCATCGTACTTATCTGACACGACGCAGAAATCTGGCAGATGACTGCAGATGGATCATGGAGATGTGTTCCTGGGCACTGATTGGGTTAGTAAATATTATTAGTGGTTATGAAAATACTGCAACAGTGGTTGTAATTTAAAAAAGAATATGCTATAGTAATGAACATTAGAGGACAAAGGCGCTCTCGCAAACAGGAGTACTTTGTCTTTTTTTAATTTTTAAAGAAGAGGAGAGAGAAAAATGAACAGACGTGTAAAAACAGTAACAGGAGTTGTAGCTGCAGCTACAATGACTATGACAATGAGTAACGGTGTATTTGCAGAAGAGACAAAGACATTAAAAGTAGCAATGGAGTGCGGGTACGCACCATATAACTGGACACAGCCGACGGACGAAAACGGTGCAGTTCAGATTTCTGACAGTACAGAATATGCTTATGGATATGATGTCATGATGGCAAAACATATCTGTGAAGAGCTTGGTTATAACCTGGAAATTGTGAAGATGGACTGGGATTCTCTGGTACCGGCAGTAGTATCAGGAACAGTTGACTGCGTCATCGCAGGTCAGTCAATTACCGCAGAACGTCAGGAAGTCGTTGATTTTACAGATCCATATTACTATGCTTCCATCATTACTCTGACAAAATCAGACAGTAAATATGCAGACGCCAAAGGCGTTGCAGATCTGGCAGGTGCAACCTGTACATCTCAGCTGAATACAATCTGGTATGATAATTGTCTGCCACAGATTGCAGATGCGAATATCCTTCCTGCACAGGAATCCGCTCCGGCTATGCTGGTAGCTCTGGAAGCAGATAAGTGTGATATCGTTGTGACAGACCAGCCAACCGGACTGGCTGCATGTGTGGCATATCCGGATTTTACATTATTGGATTTCTCAGATTCTGATGATCCATTTGAAGTATCTGATGAAGATATCAACATCGGTATTTCTCTTCAGAAAGGCAATACAGAATTAAAAGATGCTATTAACAGTGTGCTGGAAAAAATGACAGCAGAAGATTATGAAGAGATGATGAATGAAGCAATTTCTGTTCAGCCGCTTTCTGATGCAGAATAAAGGAGCGTGTTATTATGCCACAGGATTTTTGGGGTAGAGTTGTATATTTGCTTCAGACAAGAGGGGGCTCCTATGCAATGGGAGCCGTAAATACCATGATCATTGCCCTGGTCAGCACCTTTATCGGGTGTCTGATTGGGTTTGCAGTGGGAATTGTCCAGACAATACCGGTGAGTAAAAAAGATCCGGTTTGGAAAAAAGGTATTTTGAGAGTCATCCGTTTTATTTTAAGTGTATATGTGGAAGTGTTTAGAGGAACTCCAATGATGGCGCAGGCCATGTTTATTTATTTTGGATCATCCGCAGTGTTTGGCATTAATATGTCCATGTGGTTTGCAGCATTTTTCATTGTATCGATTAATACAGGTGCATACATGGCAGAGACGGTACGAGGTGGTATTTTATCTATCGATGAAGGGCAGACAGAGGGTGCAAAAGCCATTGGTATGACACATTTTCAGACGATGTTATATGTGATTCTTCCACAGGCACTGAGAAATATTATGCCTCAGATCGGAAATAACCTGATTATCAATATCAAGGATACGTGTGTTCTGTCCGTGATCGGTATCGTAGAGTTATTCTATGCAACGAAGAGTGTGGCAGGTGCACTGTACACTTATTTTGAATCTTTCGCTATTGCAATGGTGATTTATTTTGTGTTGACATTTACATGTTCGCGCATCCTTCGTCACTGGGAAAAGAAGATGGATGGAAATGATAACTATGATCTGGCAACATCGGATACTCTGGCGCATACCAGTGGAATGTACAGTTACAGCAAGAAGGAGGAGAAGGACGAATGAGTGAAGAAGTTATTAGAGTGAATCATTTGAGCAAATCTTTCGGAAAGCATGTTGTTCTTCGGGATATTGATTTTTCTGTGTCAACGGGTGATGTGACCTGTATCATTGGGGCATCCGGATCCGGTAAATCTACGCTTCTGCGTTGTATGAACCTTTTGGAGATACCGACCACAGGAGAAATTCTTTATCATGGGAAAAATATAGCAGACGGCTGTACAGATGCTGCCGGTTACAGGGCAAAAGTAGGAATGGTATTTCAGAGTTTTAATTTGTTTAATAATATGACTGTATTGCAAAACTGCATAATTGGTCAGACAAAAGTGTTGAAAAAAGGAAAA
Organism: uncultured Marvinbryantia sp.; assembly: GCA_934373455.1. Taxonomy (GTDB): domain Bacteria; phylum Bacillota; class Clostridia; order Lachnospirales; family Lachnospiraceae; genus Marvinbryantia. The sequence goes on along the minus strand of CAKRON010000028.1, from coordinate 6,262 downwards.
GAAGAAGCCAAAAAAAGTGCCCTGTCTTATTTGGAAAAAGTAGGAATGTCGCCTTATATTAATGCAAAACCACGTCAGTTATCAGGTGGTCAGAAACAGCGGGTAGCGATAGCAAGAGCGCTGGCTATGGAGCCTGAAGTACTTTTGTTTGATGAACCGACCTCTGCGCTGGACCCTCAGATGGTAGGAGAAGTGCTGGATGTTATGAAACAGCTGGCAAAAGAAGGACTGACAATGATTATAGTGACACATGAGATGACATTTGCGAGAGACGTATCCAATCATGTAGTTTATATGTCGGATGGCGTCATTGAAGAGGAAGGTAATCCGAATCAGATCTTTACAAATCCTCAGAGTGCAAAGACGAAAGAATTTTTAAGCAGATTTATGCGGGGATGAGGTTTTGGCAAAAAATACTTGACAGATACTTTTATCTGGGATTAGTATAAAAAGAAACGTAATAAGACGCAGGTGTCGATAAAAAATCACATCGACGCCTGCGTTTTTTATATCTTAAGAAGCGTTTGGAGGCAGTATGGGAACAGAAAATCAGGAAGAATTGCTGAATGTAAACAATCTGGCAATTTCATTTTATAACAAATCCGGAGAAGTACAGGCAGTTCGGAGCGTCAGTTATACGTTACATAAAGGCGAAGTGCTTGGAATTGTAGGAGAATCCGGAAGCGGAAAATCCGTTTCCAGTCATGGAATTCTGCGCCTGACACCGGATACCGGGAAAGTGAAAAGTGGAGAGATTTTATTTCACGGAAAAGATATTCTGAAAATGTCCAAAAAAGAATTGCAGGAGCTTCGGGGAAATAAAATCGCTATGATTTTTCAGGATCCTATGACATCACTTGATCCATTGTTTACGGTGGAGTATCAGCTGAATGAATCATTGAAAAAGCATACCAGTTTAAATGCTCAGGAAAGAAAAGCGCGTATGATAGAACTGCTGAAACTGGTTGGTATTAATCAGCCGGAGAGAAGAGTAAAGCAGTATCCGTATGAGTTTTCCGGCGGAATGCGTCAGCGTGTAATGATAGCAATGGCATTGTCCTGTGATCCGGAATTATTGATTGCAGATGAACCAACGACAGCGCTGGATGTTACAATACAGGCGCAAATTGTGGAACTGCTGAAGGAATTAAAAGATAAGCTGGGAATGGCAATTATATTTATTACTCATGATTTGGGTGTGGTTTCAGAGATCTGTGATAAGATTATTGTTATGTACGCCGGAAAGATTGTAGAGGAAGGAACCAGCCGACAGATTTTTTATGAACGAAAGCATCCTTATACAGAAGGACTTCTGGCATCGGTACCGAAGCTGGATACAAGTGAAAAATTAAAACCGATCAAGGGAAATCCACCTGATATGAGCTGTCTGAAATCAGGATGTGCGTTTGCACCGAGATGCGGATGTGCCATGCAGATATGCGTGAAACAGGAACCACCGGAATGTGAAATAGATAGCACACATAAGGTGTCCTGTTGGCAGGTTGTAAAAGATGCAATGGAGAAACAGTAAAGGCAGGATGACAGGCAAATGGAAAATAAAGAAATTTTACTGGAAGTAAAAAATCTGAAAAAATATTATCCGGTACGTACCGGTTTTGTGAAGAGGACAGAATTAAAAGCGGTGGATGATGTCAGCTTTTTTATCCGAAAAGGTGAGACATTAGGTATTGTAGGAGAAAGCGGATGTGGAAAGACAACGCTTGGAAGAAGCGTGTTAAGACTGGAAGAGCCTACCGCCGGTGATATTATTTATGAAGGAACCTCTATCATTGATAAGAAGATGAAAGAGTATCGAACGAAGATGCAGATTGTTTTTCAGGATCCTTATGCATCACTGGATCCAAGAAAGACAGTATCTGATTTGATTGGAGAAGCAATGGATCTTCAGAATCTGTGCAGCAGTAAAGCTGAGAGAAAGGATAAGATTCTGGAATTAATGAAACTGGTTGGCTTAAATGCACAGTTTTATAATCGCTTTCCACATGAATTTTCAGGTGGACAGCGTCAGCGTATTGGAATCGCCAGAGCGCTGGCTGTAAATCCGGGATTCATTGTATGTGACGAACCGGTATCAGCATTGGACGTATCGATTCAGGCTCAGATTATTAACATGCTGGAAGAATTGCAGGAGACGAGACAGCTTACCTATTTGTTTATTGCCCATGATCTGGCTATTGTCAAACATATCAGTACCAGAATCGGAGTGATGTATCTGGGGCACCTGGTTGAATTGGCAGACGGTGAAGATCTTTACAGTCATCCACTTCATCCTTATACCCAAATGCTGTTATCAGCAATTCCGATTGCTGACCCGGATCTTTCAGCTTCCAGAAAGAGAATTAAACTGGATGGAGAAATACCGAGTCCGTTGAATCCACCTTCAGGATGCCCGTTCCGCACGAGATGTCCAAAAGCAGATGCCAGATGCGCAGAGTGCATGCCGGTTCTGAAAGAAATGTCACGTGGACATTTTGCAGCATGTCATCATGTAGAATAAGTGGACATATCATACATGATGGAGTCTCTGGTATGCGGCAGAGACAAATAAACAAGAAGGAGAACGAAAAATGCAGACCTGGAGATATATGATCAAACGTATTTTACTGGCTGTGGTCAGCTTGTTTGCGATTGTAACCATTACTTATTTTCTTATGAATCTGATGCCGGGAGATCCGTTTATGTCAGAAAAAGCATCAGAAGAGAACAGGGCAATTTTGATTGCAAAATATGGACTGGATCAGCCGGTTTATGTACAGTATGGAAAGTATTTGGAAAATCTGTTACATGGAGATATGGGTACCAGTTATGTTCTTCAGAAAGGAAGAGCAGTAAAAGATATCATTGCAGAGTCTTTCAAAGTTTCTATGGGACTTGGTGTGAGAGCTTTGATTCTTGCTATTATTTGTGGAATCATTCTTGGATGTATAGCAGGACTTTGTAAAGATAAAATTCCGGATGCAATTATTCGAGTCTTGTCGTCGGTCGGAATATCGATGCCAGGATATGTAATTGCTTCTGGACTAATGGTGATACTGGCAGTAAATCTAAAGATTTTACCGGTCAATTATAATAAGCCGGGAGGTTGGATTATGCCGATGATTACACTGGCGATTTATCCGACATCGTATCTGACGAGACTGACAAGAGCAAGTATCCTGGAAGTTATGAATCAGGACTACCTGAGAACCGAGCGGGCAAAGGGTATGTCAGAATTTGTTGTAGTATTTGTTCACGCATTAAAGAACTCACTGATTCCGGTAATTACTTATCTGGGACCGCTGACAGCATCGATTCTGACCGGTGGATTTGTAGCTGAGAGTGTATTTAGTGTACCGGGTCTGGGACGGTATTTTGTAAGCTCAATCAGCAGCAGAGATTATACCATGATTATGGGTGTAACGATTTTTTACTCGGCGCTGATCGTTATTATGAATCTGGTATGCGATATTTTGTATAAAATCGTAGACCCGAGAATACAGTTGGATTAAAGGAAGAAATCATGAAGAATATATTAACCTTACAAAATAAAATATCACCGGAAGATTTTGCACCGCTGGATGCAGATTATTTTAAAGAAGAAAGCCTGAATACGGAAGAGATCGGATACTGGAAATCCAGCTGGATGCGTCTGAAATCCAATAAGATAGCTATGGCAGCGATGGTTATGATTGTGATTATGTTTCTGTTTGCTTTTATTGGACCGCTGTTGTCCCCGTATTCCTATGATCAACAGGTAAGAGGAGACGAAGCTCTTTGGCCGTGTCTGGCACATCCATTTGGCACAGACCGTCTGGGAAGAGATATCCTGGTTCGTTGTATGATCGGAACACGTATCTCTATGATTGTTGGTTTGGTGTCAGCCGTGATCGTTATGATTGTCGGAAGTATTTATGGAGCTATATCTGGTCTGATTGGCGGAAAAACAGATATTATCATGATGCGTATTGTTGATATTATTTATTCCGTACCGGAGATTCTGCTGATTGTTGTAATCAAAATGGTAATCAGTGAACCATTACAGACTTTGATTGATACAGTACCAATGTTTCACGGACTGCAGAAGATCGGTTCCGGTTTGATTGCAATATTCATTGTATATGGATGTCTGTACTGGGTTGGAATGGCACGTATTGTACGTGGACAGATCCTTCAGTTAAAAACTTTGGATTTTGTAACAGCTGCAGAGGCTCTCGGATGCGGAAGAGCGACCATGATCAAAGAGCATCTTTTACCGAACTGTATCGGACAGTTGATTGCAACAGTGATGCTGCAGATTCCATCTGCAATTTTCACTGAAGCATTTTTGAGCTACCTGGGAATTGGTGTATCTGCTCCTATGGCAAGCCTGGGTTCTTTAACATCTGAAGCATTGAACGGAATCACTACCTATCCATACCGCGTGATTTTCCCGGCGGTATTGATCAGTTTGATTATCTTGTCATTTAATCTGTTTGGTGACGGTTTGCGCGATGCACTGGATCCGAAGATGAAAAAATAACAGATCGATATATACTTTCCTATAGGAGGGTTTATATAAATAATTGCAGTAATATGAACTGCATCCGTGTAAAAGGAGGAAGAATTGTGAGAAGACGAAACAAAATGGCTCTGGCCGCAGCAGTACTGGGACTTACAACTATGGCATTTTCAGCAAGTGCATATGCAGAAGATGCAGAGAAACTGGAGATTTCCATCACAGGCGGTGGAGAAGACTCTATGCAGCTGAATACAGCAACCAGTGGATTCTTAAACGGACTTTCTGCACTGCGTCATCTGTATGAAGGAATTTACAAACTGGATGCGAACGGAGAAGTAGTACTTGGACAGGCAGCATCGGTGGAAGAAAGCGATGATAAACTGACATGGACATTTACTTTAAGAGATGATATCACCTGGTCCGATGGACAGCCGGTTACAGCAGGAGATTTTGTTTTTGCATTTGACAATCTGGCAGCACAGGGTGGTGATTACTGTACATTACTTTCTGATGTGGCAGAAAGTTATGAGGCACCGGATGACAAGACACTGGTGATTCATTTGAAACAGCCATGTGCTTATCTTCCATCTATTTTGGCATTCCCATCTACTTACCCGGCAAGAGAGGATTATGTAGAAGAATATGGAGATGCTTATGCAACAGATCCGGATAAGGCTGTATACAACGGACCTTATGAGATGACTGACTGGGCTCATGAATCTGAAGTAGTTATGAAATTACGTGACGATTATTATGATGCAGCAAACATTGAAGTAGGAACAATTAACTGGGAACTGATTACAGAAGAAAGTTCAGCACTTGCTTCTTTTGAGAGTGGCGATTACGTATATTCTGATATGTGTCCGGATGAAGAAAAACCTCGTATGGATGGAAACGGACTGGTTTATACAGCTGGAAATAACAACTACTGTATCATGTTCAATTTAGGAGATAAGGGAAATGAAGTACTGAAAGACGAAAAAGTCAGAGAAGCACTTTCTCTTACTATTGACAGAGAACGTATCATAAACATCCGTGGATTAAACGATGAAGTGGGTGTGACTTTGATTGGTCGTGGATATACCAATGAAGAAGGAACTGATTTTGTAGATTACTGTGATCCATGGGAAGATGTAGACAATTACGAAGCAAACTGCGAGACAGCAAAACAATTGCTGGCAGAAGCAGGATATGAGAATGGTGAAGGTTTCCCTGCTCTGAAATATATTGTAAACAATGACAGCCGTAAAGAGATCGCAGAGGCAATTGTAAACGACTGGAAAGAAATCCTTGGCATTGATTCTATTACCGTAGAAAAAGTAGAGAACTTCTCAGCTGCAAGAAGATCCGGTGATTATGACATCGCATATTATGGATGGTTTATGGATTACACAGATCTGTCAAATATGTATGGAACATTTATCAATACCGCTGATGCAAACTCATTCTATCAGAGTGATGAATATGACAAAGCATATGCAACAGCGATCAGTGCGGATACTCAGGAAGCACAGTGGGAAGCATACAAAGAATGTGATGCAATTCTTGCAAAAGACCTTCCGGTATCTGTGATTCTGCATTCAATGAGCACTTATCTGTTCGATGATGTCAATTATGACGGACTGGTATATTCCTGCGGTAACTTTGTATTTACTTACCTGAAGGCTCTGTAGGATTCAGAGAGTCTTAAATAAAGAATAAATAGGCAGTAAGCCATGATCTGTGCGGCAGGCAGGATCATGGCTTACCTGCTATCATAGAAAA
>CAKRON010000027.1 GCA_934373455.1 uncultured Marvinbryantia sp. | reverse complement strand
ATGTAGAACCGCAAATTACCTTTGATGTGCGTCAGCCAGAAACAAGAGCACATTCTATGGAACGTCTGCGCAGATTCCTGGAAACACATGAGTATGTGGATGTAGTACGTTTTACGACATTCTTTCATCAGTTTACCCTTGTGTTTGATGAGCTGGCAAGAGAGAAGTATGTAGACTGGTTTGGTTATTCTGCATCTGTCAGTCCATATATTCTGGAGCAGTTTGAAAAAGAGGTGGGATATCCTTTCAGACCGGAATATATCATTGATCAGGGGTATATGAACAATACATATCGGATTCCATCCAAAGAATTTAAAGATTTCCAGGCATTCCAGAGACGGGAAGTGGCAAAGCTTGCCAAAGAAATGGTAGATATTGTACATGAATACGGCAAAGAAGCCATGATGTTCATGGGGGATCACTGGATCGGAATGGAACCTTTTATGGACGAATTTGCATCTGTAGGACTGGATGCAGTAGTAGGAAGCGTTGGAAATGGTGCGACACTGCGTTTGTTCAGTGATATTAAGCACGTGAAATATACAGAAGGAAGATTTCTTCCATACTTTTTCCCGGATACTTTTTATGAAGGCGGAGATCCGGTAAAAGAAGCAAAAGTAAATTGGGTAACAGCAAGAAGAGCAATTCTCAGAAGTCCGATCCAGAGAATTGGATATGGCGGATACCTGAAACTGGCGTTGGAATTCCCGGATTTTGTACAGTATATCAAAGAGGTCTGTGATGAATTTCGTACATTATATGATAATATTCAGGGAACAACACCGTATTGTGTAAAACGAGTAGCTGTCCTGAACTGTTGGGGTAAAATGCGCTCCTGGGGCAATCACATGGTACACCATGCGATCTATTATAAACAGAATTACTCTTATTTTGGAATTATTGAAGCATTGAGCGGAGCACCATTCGAGGTATCCTTTATCAGTTTCGATGATATTCGTGAAAATAAAGAGATCTTGAAGAATTTTGATGTCATCATCAATGTAGGAGATGCAGATACTGCACAGACAGGTGGTGAAAACTGGATGGATGAAACTATTCTCACCGCGGTGAGAGAATTTGTATATCAGGGTGGAGGATTTATTGGTGTCGGAGAACCGGCTGCACATCAGTGGCAGGGCAAATTCTTCCAATTGGATGATATTCTTGGGGTAGAAGAAGAACATGGATTCAATCTGAACACAGATAAGTATAACTGGGAAGAACACAGGGATCATTTTATTCTCCAGGATGCAGATGGAGATGTTGATTTCGGAGAAGGTAAAAAGAATATTTTTGCATTGCCTGAAACAGAAATCTTAATCCAGGAAAATCAGGAAGTACAGATGGCAGTAAAGAGTTTTGGAAAAGGAAGGGGCGTTTATATCAGCGGACTTCCATACAGTTTCAAGAACAGCCGTGTACTTTACAGGGCGGTTCTCTGGTCAGCATCTGCTGAGAAAGAACTTCATTACTGGTACTCTACAAATTATAATGTTGAAGTACATGCTTATGTAAAGAATGGTAAGTACTGCGTGGTAAATAACACCTATGAACCACAGGATACCGTTGTGTACAGAGGCGATGGAAGCAGCTTCCAGCTGCATATGGAAGCCAATGAGATTAAGTGGTATCAGATCTAGTGCCATATGGTTAATAGCATTTGGTTAAAAAGTAAATTACCTATTGACAAAGTAGTCTAAAAAGGTTAGAATATAACTAACAAATATTCGATGATACTAACAATAAAACCTTCCTACATGAGAAATGAGGAAGGTTTTATAAAAACAAACAGTTAGAAAAAACTAACCAAAGGAGAAACATATGAGTATCGTAATTATAGGTGGAAATGAATGTATGGAATGTCGTTATCGTGAAATCTGTAAGAAAAATGGATATAAGGCAAAAGTATTTACAAAAGAAAAAGGTGCTATCAGAAAAAAACTGGGATGTCCGGATTTGATGGTACTGTTTACCAATACGGTATCTCATAAGATGGTCAACAGTGCTACGCAGGAAGCAAAAAGAATGGAGATCCCGATTCTTCATATTCACAGCAGCAGTTCCGCAGCGCTGCAGCAGGGATTGGAAGAATATGCAGCAAGTGCGACAATGTAATGCTTCATAACTACGAAAAAGAAAAGCAGACTGATTTGTGAGGATTGGCTGCTTTTCTTTTTCGTTTTATGATATAATTCATTAGGAAAGTATCAGATTCAGAGCAGACAAAAAGAGCAGTTCTGGATTAAATGGAACTGCTCTGAATGTGATTCTTTCGAATTGTACCACGGCGCGGACACTTAGCCGATACTTATATGGGGATAGTATTCTTCCCTTTTAGTGAAAACGCTGAAGTTCTGAGTGGAATTTAAGCATACGAATAACTTTTGGGGCTGATTGCATAAACAGTTTAGATCAAAGGGCATGCTTTTAAGACCTTCTTTCGAAGATCTTTGAAAAAAAGTATTCAGTAGAAGCGGTCCTTTATCAGGAAGTGCCATATGTCCTTCCAATATACTGCATGCTGCAGCATCCACATTCCGGACAGACATGGATATCTAAATTCCAGACTGCTTTCAGAAGTTCTGCCATGGATAGATTGATGTATTTCGCTTTGAAACGCTGGTGACCCTGGAGTTTAAATATCAGCTTCAGGTTTCTGGTTTTATATCGGTTATTCAGAAAACCATAGTACCGGATTTTCTGGAAACCAGACGGCAGAACATGCATCAGGTAACGCCGGATGAATTCTGTATGTTCCAAAGAGATCAGTCGTTTGGGGTCACCGGGCTTTTTTCCTCTGGCAGAAAAAGTGACCGTATCATCGGAAACAGAAAGGATCCTGCTGTTGGAAACAGCAATCTTGTGAGTATAACGTCCAAGATATTCAATGGCATTGCCAAATCCGTTGAAGGTTTCCTTAATGTAGGGACACCAGTCCATTTCATAAAGTTTGTTTTTCCACTCTTTCCAGTGATAGTAATTACACAGCTTTTCACAGGAAGTAGAGAATGTAAGAGAGCCTTTTTCGTAAAGGGCGGAAAGGTGGGCCATATATTTTCCTTTAAATTTGTCCCTCAGCACTTCTGTACGGATAAAAAAGCTTTTGGCAGATTTTTGGATCTTCCCATCTTTCGTAAGTCCGCCACCGGACACGATGCAGTGCATGTGCACATGATAATCCAGTTCCTGGTTCCATGTGTGAAGTATCTGGATGATGCCGGGTGTTGCCCCGAGCCACTTCTTGTTGGCAGATAATTCCAGGATTGTTTCGGCACAGCATCTGTGAAGAAGTCCGTACAAAAGTTTCTGATTACAATAGATCAGAGGATTTAACTCATGTGGCAGAGTAAAGACTACATGAAAGTAAGGGGAATTGATCACTTCTGCTCTACGCTTGTCCACCCAGACTTCTTTTAAGACAGCCTGACAGTTGGGACAGTTGCGGTTGCGACAGGAGTTGTTATGAAACTCCATATGACCGCAGTCGGTGCACTGACTAATGTTGCAGCCAAGAATCCCGGATTTGCAGTTCATAATGGCTTGTGCAGCTTTCAGCTGTACATCCGAAATGTAATGTCCGGAAGAACGGAAAGAAGCAAAAGAATGATTCCATATCTGCTGGATCTTATAATTATTGATGGGAATCACCTCCCATCAAGTCAAAGGGACTATGAATCTTGCGAGAAGTATAGGGAGCAAGATGAATATAGATAACCGTTGAAGAAATGGATTTATGACCAAGCAATTCTTTGATCGTAAGCAGATCGGTACCTGATTCGTACAAATGGGTACCGAAAGCATGACGAAAAGAATGGCAATTCAATTTTGGATCCAGCCCAAGCTTTTTACGATGCTCTAAAACCTGATTGCTTAATACAGCAGTTTTGCAGGGTCTTGTGGAATCTTGTTTTGCTGGGAAAAGCCAATTGGTTGGGCGGTCAAAGGCATACCAGTATTCCGTCAACAGACGCAGAGCTTTTTGAGAAAGGATTGCGTAACGATCAGAGCGGTTTTTTGTTTTTGCCACATGAATGCGCATAGAAGAACGTTGAATATCAGAATATTTAAGCTGACAGACTTCGCCCACGCGCAGACCGGAAGAATACATGAGGGCCACCATTGCCTGCTGTTTCAAAGTAGGAAGTGTATCAATAAAGAGTTGAATCTCTTCTTTGGTTGGAACATAAGGCAGATAGGAATCGAATTTGCGCATTGGAAGCTGCGTGTCGTCCCAAGGTTTGTGTAAGACATACATGGTGAAAAAGCGAAGCTGGGAAATAGATGCATTAATAGTGCGATCAGAAAGATTGCGTTCTTTCTGAATCCAGCGAATATAAAAGCGTAGTTCATCCCAGGTCACATCCTCAGGCTGTTTATGGAGAATATCTGAAAGATAATCCAGATAAGAACGGATGTAAGTACAATAGGATGTTAAAGTATGGTCGGTAAGACCGCAAAGGGAAATCATTTCCCTAAAAAGATTTAAATATTTGTCCATTGTGAACCTCCTGTAATTGAAAAATGAATAAGTGAAAAAAGCATTTTCAAAACAGGTGGTGGACGAACAAAAAATAAGATATGTAGTTGTTGAGTTTAAAAATCCATGTTAAAGTAATCATAGCAGTTTTTTTAGTTATGAAGTTGTTTGGTGTGGTAACTTAACAATACATCATAAATTTAAAAACTGCTATTTTTTATGAAAAAAGTAGTGGTTTTGCGTACCTTGGGCTAGCCGTCGCGCTAGCGACTTGGTACAATGGATACAGAATGTTAGGCAAATCTGTGGATTTGCGGAGGATAACGGATTGGAGAACACGCATGAAAAAATTAATATCATGGAATGTGAATGGGCTTCGTGCCTGTGTGCAGAAGGGATTTACCGAATATTTTAAAGAAGTGGATGCAGATATTTTCTGTATTCAGGAGAGCAAGCTGCAGGAAGGGCAGATTGATTTTGCACCGGAAGGATACCATGCATACTGGAATTATGCAGAGAAGAAAGGCTATTCCGGAACCGCAATTTTTACCAAAGAGGAGCCGCTGTCGGTAGCTTATGGAATCGGAATCGAAGAGCACGATCATGAAGGCAGAGTCATCACACTGGAGTTTGATCCTTTTTATATGGTGACGGTCTATACACCGAATTCCCAGAATGAGCTGGCCAGACTGCCATATCGTATGAAATGGGAAGATGATTTTCTGGCATATCTGAAGAATCTGGAGAAGACAAAACCGGTGATTTTTTGCGGAGATCTGAATGTGGCCCACAAAGAAATCGACCTGAAGAATCCGAAGACTAACCGGAAGAATGCAGGATTTACCGATGAAGAGCGGGAAAAGTTCACGAATGTAGTCAACGCCGGATTTATCGATACTTATCGTTATTTTTATCCGGATCAGGAAGGTATCTATTCCTGGTGGTCCTATCGGTTCAAAGCCAGAGAGAAAAATGCCGGATGGCGTATTGACTATTTCTGCGTATCCGAAAGCCTGAAAGACAGGCTGAAAGGGGCGTCCATCCATACTGAGGTATTCGGATCTGATCACTGCCCGGTGGAACTGGATATAGAGGTGTAGGAAAGGAAGAAAAATGAAAACAGTCATCTCCATTGGAAATCAGGATTTTGTGTCAATACGGAAGAACCACTGTTTTTATATTGATAAGACAGATTTTATCAGAGAATGGTGGGAGAATCAGGACAGTGTCACGCTGATCACACGTCCGAGAAGATTTGGAAAAACCTTGAATATGAATATGACAGAACATTTTTTCTCTGTGAAGTATTCAGACATGGGACAGTATTTTGAAGGACTGACTGTGTGGAAAAATGAGAAACTGCGTGCTCTTCAGGGAACTTATCCTGTGATTGCACTTAGCTTTGCGGATATTAAGGCAGCAACCTATGAGACTGCCCGTATGGGAATCATACGCAAGATCGTGAGGCTGTACAGTGAATTCGATTTTATTCGGACAAGTGACGTCCTGAATGAAAGGGATCTGTCTTATTTTGATGCAGTTAGCGAGTTCATGTCCGATGATGCAGCAGCAGTGGCTGTCAACTATTTATCGGATTATCTCAGCAGATGTTACGGAAAAAAGGTGATCATACTGTTGGATGAGTACGATACGCCATTGCAGGAAGCTTATACGCATGGATATTGGGAAGAACTGACGGCATTTATTCGAAGCCTGTTTAATTCTACATTTAAAACCAATCCGTATATGGAACGTGGGCTGCTGACAGGAATTACCAGGGTAAGCAAAGAATCTATTTTTTCGGATCTGAATAATCTGGAAGTGGTGACGACTACTTCAGAAAAATACAGTAGTTCCTTTGGATTTACAGAGGAAGAGGTGTTTCAGGCACTGGAAAATGCAGGAATGTGGAAAGAAAAGGATAATATCAGATACTGGTATGATGGATTTTCTTTTGGCAGCAGAAAGGATATTTATAATCCGTGGTCTATTACGAAGTATCTGGATACTGGCGAATATGGAACTTATTGGGCGGATACAAGCAGCAATGCTCTGGTATCAGATCTGATCCGCCGGAGTCCGGGAAAGATAAAATCAGAGATGGAAGATCTGCTAAATGGTAGAGAAATTTGCACAGAGCTGGATGCACAGGTGATTTTCGAACAATTGGGAAGAAAGCGGGGAGCAATCTGGAGTCTTCTTCTTGCCAGCGGATATTTGAGAGTAAACAGATATGAGACAGAAACCAGAACAGGAAAAAGAAGGTATTATCTGAGTATAACCAACCATGAGACCATGCTGATGTTTGAAAATATGATCGAAAGCTGGTTTGCAGAAGATGAGTCAGCGTATGGAAGTTTTAAAACGGCATTAATGGAGGGGGATCTGGAATATATGAATCTGTTTATGAATCAGGTGGCTCTTCAGACATTCAGAAGCTTTGATGTGGGAAACAAGCCGTCAGAAGATGCAGAACCAGAGCGTTTTTATCATGGATTTGTCTTAGGTCTGATTGTAGATCTTGAGGGAAAATACCGCATCACATCAAACCGGGAAAGTGGATTTGGACGATATGATGTTATCATGGAACCGTTGAAGGATAACTTAGATGCGATTATCATGGAGTTCAAAGTACAGAATTCCGTGCGGGAAGAATCACTGGAACATACGGTAGAAAATGCACTCCGACAGATAGAAGAGAAAAACTATGATGCAGATTTACTGGCAAGAGGGATTCCAAAAGAGAATATCAGACATTATGGATTCGCGTTTTGTGGGAAAAAAGTGTTGATTGGGAGCTAGTATGTCATTCGGGAAATGACTGGATTAGGCACGTAAAAATATTATGGAGAATAAAAAGATCTGGAATTTACAGAAAATGTAAAGTTCTGGATCTTTTTGCATGGTGATAGATTTTAACTATCCTTCACCCTAAGAGTCTCTTTTTTGCATCTTTTACTTTTGGGGTTAAATGAAAAAGCAGCGTCCACATTATCTTGTTACTTTTGCATCCGAATGTGTGAAATAATATGTTGACTATTTAATATAAAAAGTATTGACACAATGAACATGATAAATATAGAATGTAAGTAAAGCATATATTCATTTCAAAATGCAACCGCATGGTCTGGATATCTCATTACATTTCAGGAATCTATGCTTTCAAAAATAATATCAATGATAAGCAAAGAGAAATGCGATGAGCAGAACAAGAGTTGTTTTGATTCTTGATGTAGAAGCCCAGAAAGATGAACCTTCTGGATATGATATCCTGAACCGGGCAGTATTTTATGTGAGCAGAGAGATTTCATCACAGAAGAACAGGGAATTTGTCAAGTCAGAATATAATGATATTAAGCAGGTATATAGCATCTGGATCTGCATGAATCAGAAGAAAAACACATTAGAATGGTACCATCTGACAAAAGAAAGCCGACTGGAAGTAAAAGATTGGAAAGGCAGGACAGATTTAATTAATATTGTGATGATCGGACTGGCGAAAGAACTGCCAGAACAAGGAATATAAATTGCATCGTCTGCTGGGAATATTATTTTCGCAAGAGTTGACGCAAAAGAAAAGATAGAAATCTTAGAAAAAGAATATGGAATTTCTATGGAAGAAAAATTTAGAGAGGATGTGAAGGAAATGTGTAATCTGAGTCAGGGAATCAAGGAAGCTGGAAGAATGGAAGGGCGACGAGAAGGAATGGAAATTGGAAGAATGAGAGAAATGATAAATACAGAAAAAGAAAAACAGCGTGCAGATGAACTGGAAAAGAAAAATGCCAGATTAAGAAAATTGGCAATAGAACATGGGATCGTAATTGAATATGATATCTAGTGATCAGATCATATAATTTGTATACAGTAATATAAAAAGACTTGGAAATTACGAATAAGCGCAATTTCTGAGTCTTTTTTGTAAGATTTATAGATCCTGACTGGCAAGCCATTCGAGAAAATTTTGAGCAAGAGAAAGTTTCTTGCTGTCAAATGTACGGAGCATATCAGAAGCATTTTTCCAGTCAGAATTGCAGTTACGAACGGTTCCTACAAGGAATTCGTCCGGGGTAGTATCTAGTGCCTCTGCCAGACGCATAATAACTTCCAGAGAAGGAATAGATGTGCTGCGTTCAATATTGGAGAGATATTTATAACTTAATTCAGCCCGTTCTTCTACTTCAGACTGCTTCAGACCAAGTTCTTTTCTTCTGTGTGCAATGCGTTTCCCAATTTTGCCATAATCTAATGATGCCATTTTCATCCTCCCAATGAGAATATGTTGTAATAATGAATTACTTATTATCATATGAAAAAATCTGACTTTATAAACGTATATCAAGTCGGATAATCGTATTGACATACGAAAAATACGATAATAAAATGAAATTACGATTTTCAATCGAAAAACATAAGGAAATTTATGGCGTAAGAGGAATAAGAAGATGAGCTGTCCAGGATGTAAAAAGAAAATTGATAAAAAAAGCAAGTTTTGTCCATGGTGTGGAAGCAATATAGTTATGGAAGAAAAGCATGAAAGATGTTATTGGATACGCAGATTATTAGTAGCAGTTACAATAATGGCAGGATTTTTTTGCATTTTTTTCATTATAGTAGCAATACAGAAGAAAAAAGAAGCTGAGAGTGAAAACAATAGTATAAATCTGGTAGATGATATACAGAAATTTTCTAATGGAGATTATGTGTACAATCCATCAGAAGATACTGTGAAATACGATGAAGAGAATTATGTCATATATTATGATGAACTTCTAATTGTATATTTGGACAATAATATATCCTCAGAAGAAAGAAATGCATTAGTCAAATTAGTTGATGGTGAACTTGTAGGAAATTTGAGTGGATGTATGAATGTTATAGAAATAAAGGTTGATCACGCAGAGTATTTGGAACTAGAGAAAAAGGCTGAAAAATTGATGGAAGATGAGACAGTATTATATGCGGATGTTGAAATGCCAATGACAGCGGATTCTTCAGTTTCTGAGGATCAAAATCCATGGGAAGCAGATACAGATGTGCATAATGAAAAAAATCATGATGGAAATGAAAAAGAACCAGGTGGAAATGACTGGTGGGCAGAACCAATAGGGGCATATACTGCATGGCAGTATATTGATAGTGGACAGGTGGATATTACCGATATGAAAATTGGAGTAATAGATAACGGAATTGATGAAGACCATGAAGAATTTCAGAGAAATGGAAAGAGTAAGATCCATTTTTTAGAAGACTTTAGTCAGAATGTGCCAGCAGATCATGGAACACATGTGACAGGAATTATTGCGGCAGAGAATAACTCTGTAGGAATTCGAGGAGTTATGGATAAAGCAGAAATATTTTTTTCCAGTTGGTCAGCGGAAGAATTGCTTAGTACAGGCAAATTTATCGAAGCTACCAAACAAATGATTGAGAATGATGTAAAGGTTATAAACAATTCATGGACTTTATATTGGATGGATCAGGAAAAATATGAAGAACAGTTCTGGAAAGATGGAACCTTTGTCGAAAAGCTTAGAGATAAATTAGATGTTTGGATTTTGGACATGTTTAAATGTTTTGACGGAGTATATGACGAATATGTGAAGATGATGAATAATTCGACCAAAAGGGGCGCATATCAGGTTATGGCAATGATGACAGAATTGTTTTTGAATGGAAAGGATCAGGTACTTTTTGTCGAAAGTGCAGGAAATGGTTACAATAATGGGGATAAGGGGTATCCTTCATATATGGCAGGCTATTATTGTGCCGTTACGCAGGAAAATTTTGACGCGTTAAATAAAAAAGGAACATTGAGTAAACTGGGATATGATTATGAAACTTTTAAAAACCATATAATGATTGTTGGTGCAACAGAAAGAGTGCTTGGAAAAAGCAGACTCACTGAGTTTTCGAATTATGGAAAGTATGTAGATATTGTGGCACCTGGAAAAAATATATACAGTACTTTAACCATAAAAGATGATGACCAGGATAATGAATACAATTATTATGATGGGAAAAGTTATGGAGAAATGCAGGGAACATCAATGGCGGCACCGATGGTAACTGGGGCAGCAGCGCTGTTATGGGAGGTTGAACCTCAAATGACAGCAAAAGAAATCAAGGATATTTTGATTAATACCGCTGGAACCGCAAAAAGATATGCTAAAAGTGATGAACGAAAAGAATATCCACTTTTAAATATTGGAACAGCAATGAAATGGCTTGTAGAAGATGGGTATAAAGAGGCGTTTAAGAAAGTAATTGAACAAGAGGAAGAAAAATACGGAAGATATACACCTCAGACAATGGGAAATGTGCAGTATGCGAGTGGGGTATGCTATCTGGAATTGCGTGATGTAGACAGAGATGAAAGAGACGAATTATTTCTTGTGTATAATACCAATGAAAAAGATGAATATGGATCCTTGTATAGTGATGATTATCAATATGAACTATGGAAATATAAAAAGGGACAGGCTGTGCTTCTGGAAAAAGATGGTCTGTATTATTCAAATGGAAGTTTTCCATGGATATGCTGGACAGAATATCAGAATAGGACATATCTTGTGACTAATTATCAAAACGTTTTGTCTTATTGGTTCCACAGATTTAAAAAGGATGGAAGTTTTGGGGTGACGGATATTTTTTTGAAAAAATATGCAGATTCAGTGACAGATATTTTTATTAATGGACAACAGGTGACTCTGGACGAATGGTTAGGTCAGTGTTCCGCACGTATGGAAAATGCCCAGTTTATCAATTTGTTTTATGCAGAAAACACTCATGCGAATCAACAACATGACGAATATGATATGGTCGGAGCAGTAAAAGCGAAACTGACAGAATAAAGAGCTGCTGGCACATTTGTGCCAGCGTTTTTTTAATTGATTTAGAAGATTAGGAATTTATGTAAAAAACGTATAACAAGTCGGAATATCGACTTGACGTACGAAAAATGAAAGAATAAAATGAAAATACGATTTATAATCGAATGGAAAGAGAAAAGAAAATAATGTGAGAAAATATGAGGGAGACGATGAATGAAAAAGTGTTTGAAATGTGGAAATGAAATTCTTGATCATACGATGAGGTGTCCGTATTGTGGCGCAGAAATATTTGATGAGGAAAAAAGTGAGAATGAGGGGACGCTTGCTGTATTTAGTAAAAATAAATTGGAAAAAGAACAAAAATATTGTCCTGAATGTGGAGAAGCGGTAAAAGAAGGATATAGATACTGTATCAAATGTGGGAAAAATCTTGAGAATAAAGAAAGAACAGAATTGTATGTAAATGAAGAACAGAGCAACAAAAAAATAATAAAGAAAATGGCAAATGCTGGTAATACTAAAATAGTAACAGGAAAAATATATAGTTTGTTTTGTACATTCTATACATTCAATTTACTGCTGGATTTGTTTACCGATTTTACAGGATGGAATTTTGTGGTACATATTCTTTCTGTTTTGACTTGTCTTGGATTATGGAAAATTTATTGTTGCAGTAATGAAAACAGAATAGAAATAAAAAGTGTTTCATTACTAAAAGGAACATTAAGTGCAAAATGTGTGATTCATTTGTTGGTATATGTGAGCATTTTGATAGTAGTAATGAACGGAGAATTTAATGTTGTGGCACTCATGATTATTTTGATAATAAGTATTATGGACTTGGCTTATTGGATTTCATTACGCAATATTATTTCAAAAATCCAAAAGAACGAAGGCAGCGAAATATCCGTTAGCTGGTATCCAATTATAATACAGATTTTCAATGTTATTCAAAGAGGAATCGTATTTTCATGGATATGTTCAGTGCAGGATATCACCAATCAAATAGCAAATATGTTTGTGGAATGTACAGAAAATGCATGCGGTGTGTTATCTGGAGTTATTTTTAAATACGGAGATGGGTATCAAAATGTAGCAGAAGTAATAAGGAATATTGGATTTGCAATATCAAGTCAGATACAAGTCGTTTTGGGAATTCAGGAAAACTTTATTGGAGCAGTATCTGCATGCGTGATTGCAATTTTAGGGTTGATGCTATTATGTCAGATTAGATTTGGAAAAAGTAATAGGAGCCTACAGGGATGAAGAAGATTTACAAAGTACAGGATTTTTTGATCCATAGTTGGTTATTTGTTTCAGTGTTCCTTATGCCATGGATCGGAACTGGAGATACAAAAACAGACAAGGTGAGTATGCCGGTGTTTTACCAATATTTTACAGAAAGTTTTTCTGGTAGTCAGAAAAATCAAATGTACAGACTACAGGAGAATTCACAGAATATCATAATGCAAAATTGGCAAATGTATATATTTTTGTTGGTGGTTATCAGTTATCTGGTAATCGAAGTATTAGAAATCGTATGGATAATAAAAAAGAAAGACATGCTCGGAATGGCATTTGCCAGTGTACCATTATTATTATTTACAACATGCATGGCATGTGAATGGGCAACAATGGCAGATCGACACTTCTTTATTACAGGCTTTGGAGTGGCTGGGTGGTTGATACCATATGCTTATCTTTGGGTATTGTTATATCTGACTAATAAAAATGAATATGGAGAAAAATCATGAAGTGTAGAAAATGCGGAAATGAATTAAAAACTGGGGATAATTTTTGCTGTATATGTGGAACTCAAATTATAGAAGAAAGCAAAACGGATACAGTGAAAATAAAAAAAGAGAAAAAGGGAAAATGGAAGGCAGTAATGATGATTTGTGTAGTAGTACTGGCAATTATAATGATTGTCAGTATAGTCATATGGAAGCCAGTGCAAAGAGCAGAAAATATGATTACAAACAATAGTAGCAGTTGGCTTGAAATAAAAGAAAAAGGATATGATACACCAGAAGAAACAGCGATAGCTTTTATGGAAGCAATGAAAAACAAAGATGTGCAACAAATGATGGCACTGTTTGCAACAGATACATATATACAAAATTATGATGTGCGTACAATGAAAGAAAAGATGGGGTACGACAATGTTAGCTATCGCTTATTGCCAAGTGGAGATAATAAGTTCGCAAAAGAATTGAATATCGGAATAAGAAGGAGTGAAATTGTAAGATCGCTATGCTATCTGTATCAGGAATTTGCAAGTATTTTGGGAATAGGTTCAACAGATGTAGATGAGGAAGAAAGTGGGCAAGATGTAATAGATCATTTTTTGTTGCTTCAAAATGAAGATGATATATTTGATATTGAAGTAGAGAATGAGTTTGAAAATATAAAATCGCTATATGAAAAAAAGCACAGCGAAAATAATGAGACAAATTATGAAGATATCGTTAGAACAGCACAGGAAATTCAACAGGCGGGATTGAAATATGATGAAATCAAACAAATGGTAGTACATTTTAAATGGAAAAATATCCCTTGTTTGCTATTTATGGAAGTAGTACGATATGACGATACCTGGTTAATTTTGAATTTGGGAGGAAGTGGATTTTCAAGTCTTGGATTATCAAGAATAACCTATGCAGTTCCACTGGAAATTTTTGAAGATAAAGAAAATCAGGATGAAATTTCGGATTTGTTAATGGATGTATTGGTTAAAATGAGAGAAGAACAATATGAAAATTATGAGGAGAGATCAAAAATACAAACGCGAAGCGGATATGATTCACCGGAAGAAGCAATAAAAGTTTTTCTGAAAAAAATGAAACAGAATGATTTGGAAGGAATGGAAGATACTCTTGATTTGAAAACTTTGGTAAATAGAATTAATATAGCTAAAAAAATTGAATGGGAGAATAGTTATGACTGGGCTGTTACATCCATTATTCCGATTAAGGGAGTGTGCGCAGAGATATTAAATATGGAAATTTTACGTAATACATATTGGATAAAAGATATTTATCTGAGTTTGGTTGAAGATGGGGTTAATCCAGAATCAACAGGAGTGGTTATTGATATAGATAAATACATAAATTCGATTGAGAAAAATGATTGTTCAAAACTTCAATATGGAGAAATTATAGAACAATATCCAGTAAATAGTGAAATTAAACAATATATGGATATAGAAGGTTTAAAAGAGTTCTCAATCGAGCTTACTTTAGGAGAACGATCAGAAAAAGTCAGAGCAATATGTATAT
The DNA here is from genome assembly GCA_934373455.1 of uncultured Marvinbryantia sp. Lineage (GTDB taxonomy): Bacteria > Bacillota > Clostridia > Lachnospirales > Lachnospiraceae > Marvinbryantia. The sequence goes on along the minus strand of CAKRON010000027.1, from coordinate 11,790 downwards.
ATTATGAAGGAAAATGGACGCTTTATAAGATGCTACAGGAGGAAAACTGAGCTATGTTAGAAAAAATAAAAAATATATTATATGGATTATTTGCAGCCATGTGGGTTACTATGGTGTGCTCGTTTATGGCAATGGAAAGAGACATTGGTGGCGCAGAATGTAATATTTGGATTGTAATTGTACTATGGGGGATCTTTACGTATTTGATAATAAAAAAGTATAGAGTTATAGCATGTGTTCTAAGTACAGTATCAATTTTGGGATTAAGAATAAAAAAGTTTGGAGTTGGAGATTGGTCAGAAGTATCAGATTTTTTATATCGGATAGTCTTTTACGGTGTAATTGTATTCATTTTTTACAAAATATTTTTTGAATCTGGAACGGAAAAGTCTGCGAAAAGGCAAATGCAAAAACATGCAAATGAGAAATCTTCTAGTTGGAAAACACAGTATAGAAAATCATATAAAGATGGCTATAGTTATGATGATATAAACACACAAGGAGCAGAGAAAAGGTATTTTGAAGAAGAATATAAGAAAGATTATGGGTACGATAGGAATGAAAAAAGAAGACAAGGTCCTAAATTAGAAAATGGATCAGATGAATATTGGAGTTATAGAAATGCAGCAGAAGGAATCTATTATGATTTTGGTGAAGCGAGAACAACGGATGAACGGCGTTATCACAAAAAACGCGGTGAGCATTTAAAGATAATGTTACTTAGTGAGTATGGATACAATGATGAATGCGTAAAAAGTATCTGTGAACGATTTTTAGATTTGAGAGTTTAGGTGTTGAGAAGGAGAGCGGAGATGTTTTTAGACAGTGTAAAAGGAAAAATTTCAAAAGCAAGTTATTCAACAATGCAAAAAGCAAAAGATATGTCGGAATTAACAAAGTTGAATATGGCAGTGTCAGAATCAGAAAATAGAATAAGGGAAATATATGAGGAAATTGGACAGATTATTTATAAATCATATCAAGAGGAACCTATTGGTGAGGTGGAGAAACAAATTACTGAACTTAATGAACTGGAACGGGCAATAGAAGCATGCAAATTGCAGATCAGGGCAATTAATGCGGAATATAGCTGCCCAAAGTGTGGTGGAAAAATAAAACAAGAAATGGTATATTGTAGTAATTGTGGACTCAGACTTCCAGATAAAGTAAATATAGAAGAAGCGGATAATAAAAAACAGTTTTGCAGTGAATGCGGAGAAATTTTAGAGTCTGGAGCATTGTATTGTGCAAAATGCGGGAAGCAGGTAGAATAAATAAATTTGGACGGAAAAATGTGTAAATAATTTTTGCAAAAAGGGAAGAGAAAAAAGTATATTATGGAGGTAAGAATGAAGAAGTGTATAAAATGTGGAGCAGAGTGGCCGGATACAACAAAGTTTTGCAGTAAGTGCGGAATGCGTTTAGAAGAAAGCAGTAGTAAGAAAAAAAGCTCACTGATTATAAAAATAATAGTATTGTTATTAATAGTAGGAATGGCGTTTGGAGTTGGAAAAGTAATTTTTTTACAAAAAGAAGATAGCACATGTATAGTTTTTTCTGACGGAAAATATAAAGTAGTTAAGAATGATGAGACTATAGAAATTCCAAATGGAAAAACAGAGTGGCGTGGATCTGATATGGGAAAATTCTCCCCAGATAAAAAATATTTTTTCTATTTAAGCAGATATGATATGAATAATTATTCGGGGAAGTTGTATCGATGCGAATATAAAAAACTGAGGAGCAATTCAGAGAAAAATGAGCAGTATTGTGAATTGATTGATGCAAATACGGATACATTATTTTACCCGTTAAATGACGGAAAAGTAGTATATTTGGATGCAGGTTATAATCTAATGTATTACGATGGGGAACAGTCAAAGAAAATTGACAAAGCAGTAGATACGTTTTATTGTTCACAGGATCAGAAACAAATTATTTATTCTATTGGGGATGAGAATGGCAATAAACTATACGGAGTCAATTTAGATAATACGGAAGAAAAAAGAAAATTGGTGGATGATTATGATGTGATGTTGCCGGTGTCTGATTTTAATAATATTTTCTATTATAAGTATGTAAAAGAAAATGATGAAAGAGAGTTATATGTTACAGGATTTGATAGAGATTCTGAAAAGATGGGATACATGATATCTGACATGTATGAACCTGTAAACGAAACAGTTACATTTTTAGAAAATAACAATGAAATAAGTATATGGGATAAAATAATTGTAGATAGCCTTGGGAGAACAGAAGAAATTGATAATATAAAAAGGTTGCTTAGAACACAGATCAATATAATGCAATTAGATCTTTATACATATAAGAATGGAGAAAAGAATCTGATAAATGGAAACATTGCTGATGCAAGATTTAGCGGAAATACAGTATATTATATAACCCTAGATAATTTAAAGATCATAGATCTGGCAGACATGGAAGAAGAAAATATATATGAAGAAGTATTTGACCAGGTATTTGAACAAATAAATAAAAGCGGAATATATATTTTATCATTACAAACAGGAGAAAAAATTCATATTACGGGAAATGCGGCGGATGAACTGCAAGACATGGAAGATGAAGAATATGCAACCAATATTTATGTGAGCGAGAATGATATTTTGTTGGAACATAATGATTACGAAGAGGATGAAAGCAATTTATTTACCGCAAGTATAGAAGAAAATGAAATCAAAGAATGGAAATATTTATCTGAAAAAGGACTTGGCGAAATTAGTGAAGATTCAAAGCTGTACTATACAAATGAATACTACGAGAACAATGGCGGTATTTATTGTAATATGTATTCTTTGGAAAAAGGAGAGAGCAAGTGCATTGCTCAAAATGCTATATGTCAAAAAATTCAACTATACGAGGATGGACAGGTGGTGACTTGTACAGATTATGAAGACGGTGCGGGATATGAACTTACATTGGTAAATTCAAAAGGAACGAATAAACAAGTAGGTGAAGAGGTAAGTGATTATGTGCGCTGTGATGACAATAGAATAATATATTTATCAGATGACAATCTGTATAGTTATATAAAAGGGAAAAGCAAAAAAATAGCTTATGATATAGATGCTTTTTGGTGCAGTGACACATTGAAAGAAATTCAGATGTCAGGTGTAGAACGAAGAGGATATAATTTGCAGTAAGAAATACATTGTGACAGTAACCCAATAATAAGATATACACATTTTACTATCCCCAGGCAGGAAATTATGCATCCTGTCCGGGGACTTTTGCCATTGGTGACGGATTTTTCTGGCCTTTTTCCTGTCTCTTCTGGAAATGGAGGGAGAAAAGGGATATAATTTGTCGAACGATTTTATTTGTAAAAGTATTGCTCCTGTGTTAAGGTTAAGATACATTTCGAGGAATTCATAAGATCTTGCCATTCGGCATTTATTCCATAAAATGTAAAAAATTAAGGAGCATTTGCTTATGAAAGAAAATAAAGAATTGAGGAAGAAGCAGGATAATGAGATTTTGCGGGAGATTAATGGAGAAGAAGAGGTAGAGTATGGTCTAATCAATGATTATATGTTTCGGGCAGTATTCCAGACCTCTGAAGAAGCATTGAGGGGGCTGCTAAGTGCGTTGCTGTACATACCAGAGGAAGAGATCCTGTCCTGCGTGATCTGTAATCCAATCATACTGGGAAATGCCATTGACGAGAAAACCTGTATTCTTGACATCCGTGTATTATTAAACGGTAACAAACAGATCAATCTGGAAATGCAGATGGGCTCGGTGGAGAACTGGACAGATCGTTCCGTATTTTATCTGTGCAAAATGTTTACAGATATGAAAAAAGGGCTGGACTACACTCAGGCAAAGCCATCGATCCATATCGGGATCATGATGAAATCACCGATACCGGAAGATGCTGCATTTTATAATGAATATGCATTGAAAAACCGTAGGACCGGGTATGAATTCACTGGAAAAATTGCACTTCACGTGTTAGACTTATCTTGTCTGGAACAGGTTCCAGAGAAAGAACGAAACAGTGCGTTGTACTACTGGGCTTGTGTATTCAAAGCAAAGACATGGAAGGAGGTTCTTGCAATGGCAGAACAGTCAGAATCCATAAAAAAAGCAGTCGTAACTTTACGTGAACTATCAGAAGATGAAAAGATTCGCCTGCAGTGCGAGGCCAGAGAGCGCTACCAGATGGACTGGCAGAGTTCCATGAGAACAAGTAGAGAAAAGGGCAGAGAAGAGGCACGAAAAGAAATTGCTTTAGCTCTTTCGGCAAAAGAAATGCCTATAGAAGAGATTGCACAGATTGTGGGTATGGAAGAAGCGGATATCAGACAATGGATAAATAAGAATGAATCGGAAACTACAGATTAGGAACGATAGTATAGATGTATACTTGATATTTTTTCGGAAACCCACTATAATCAACACCAGAATAGTTTGAAAAGGAGAACGATTATGGCACAGAATCCAATTGTTACCATTACTATGGACAACGGTGATGTAATGAAAGCAGAACTGTATCCGGAAATTGCACCGAATACTGTGAATAATTTTATCAGCCTGGTTAAGAAGGGTTTTTATGATGGATTGATTTTCCATCGTGTTATCAACGGATTTATGATTCAGGGTGGATGCCCGAATGGAAATGGTATGGGTGGTCCAGGATATTCTATCAAAGGAGAATTTGCAGATAACAGATTCCAGAATGATCTGGCACATACGCCAGGTGTATTATCTATGGCAAGAGCGATGCATCCAAACTCAGGTGGATCTCAGTTCTTTATCATGCACAAGGCAGCACCACATCTGGATGGCTCTTATGCAGCATTTGGTAAAGTGATAGAAGGTATGGATGTAGTTAATAAGATCGCAGAGGTAGACACAGATTACAGTGACAGACCACTGGATGAACAGAAGATAAAATCCATGACCGTAGAGACTTTCGGAGTAGAATATCCGGAACCGGAAAAATGTTAAAACAGATAATGGGTGTCGGGGATAGCAATATCCCCGGCATTTTTGTAAATACCAAAGAAGAATTAGAAAGAGAATGGAATATTCATGGTACCAAGGCAGTATATCTCACTAGCTGTCCGAACATACATCATAGAATAAAATGTTTGGGCGGGGCGTGTATCTATCTTGAGAAACAGTCAGATAAGACGGTGAATGAAGAGGATGAGGAGAAAGTGCCAGAAAAATCGTTTTACTATGACGCTGATTATATCTGGCAAATGACAGAGAATGCTGACTATCCGGATGAACAATATATTTACCGCATCTGGCAGCGTCATATGCATCTTCCCTGGCTGATCGCAGAGACAAAGCATCTGATTATTCGGGAATCTGTCATGGAAGACCTGCCATACTTTCAGAAGTTCTATGAAGAAGAGAAGGATAACCCGGATGTGCAGACGTTAAACGAGGATGCACAGGAACAGCTTCTGAATTACATTACCATCCGTTATCCACTTTTTGAGTATGGTCTCTGGACAATTGTGGATAAGACCAATGGCAGAGTACTTGGACGGGCAGGAATTGAAGAATTGCCGGAAATCTATAATAGTCTGGCTGGTGAACCAGAACTGTCATATTTGATTGGCAGGGAATACCGGGAAAGAGGCATAGCCACAGAGGCGTGTCAGACCATTTTGCGTTATGCAGCAGAAGAATTAGAGATGGAAAAAATCTATTTAAGAACGTCAAAAGAGAATCATTTGTCTCAAAAACTGGCAGAGAAACTTGGTCTGTTAAAGGTTGAATCTATAACTGAGTATAAAGATTTGCTATATTGTGGCTTATTGACTTTTGAGAGATAAGAGTATATCATGTAACCCATACAAAACCTAATCGTATAAAACCGATAAGCGAATAGGACGATATCACTGGAATGCAGGGCGCGCAGCAATCCTTGATATCCTGAAAAGAACAAATACATTTCAGAGAGAAAAAGGAGATTAGAATTATGAAAAGAGTACTTGCATCCATCGCAGCAGCAACATTAACACTGGCACTGGCCGTACCGGCAGCAGCAGAAGGAACAATTAAAGTAGCAGCATCACCGACACCACATGCAGAGATTCTGGAAGCTGCAAAAGACATCCTGGCAGAAGAAGGATGGGATCTGGAAGTGACAGAATTTGAAGATTACGTTCAGCCGAATCTTGTAGTGGAAAGTGGAGATTTTGATGCCAACTATTTCCAGCATGTACCATATCTGGAAAGCTTTAATGAAGAAAAAGGAACACATCTGGTAGATGCCGGAGATATTCATTACGAACCATTTGGAATTTATCCTGGAACAAAGAGCAGTCTGGATGAACTGGAAGACGGAGATACCATTGCAGTACCAAATGATACCACCAATGAAGCAAGAGCATTATTGCTTCTTCAGGCAAATGGAGTGCTTACCTTAAAAGAAGGCGCAGGTCTGACAGCAACCGTAAATGATATTGAATCCAAGAGCAAAGATATTAAGATCCAGGAACTGGAAGCAGCTCAGGTACCAAGAGTACTTGGAGAAGTAGCATTTGCAGTTATCAACGGTAATTATGCAGTAGAAGCTGGACTTTCTGTATCAGATGATGCAATTGCATACGAAGCATCCGATTCAGAAGCTGCAAAAACTTATGTGAATATCATTGCAGTAAAAGAGGGCAATGAGAATAATGAAGGTATTGTAGCATTAGTAGATGCACTGAAATCTGACGAGATCAAAGACTTCATCAATGAAAAATATAATGGAGCAGTAATTCCTTATGAACCATCCGAAGATGCAGAAGCTGGTACAGAAGAAACCACAGAAGCAGCATCTGAAGAAGCTACAGAGGCTGTTGAAACAGAGACAGAAGCTCAGTAAGTGAAAAATAACAATATGTGGGGCAGATGTAGGATTTTATCTTGCAACTGCCCTGTTTTTACGATAGAATAAACCGTGTTGTAAACAAGAAACGGGAGGGAGATTGCATGGAACCAATTATTAAAATAGAACATCTGGATAAATGGTTTAAAGTAAAAGACATGGATGTGCATGCCCTGGATGATATATCTCTTGATATCTATAAGGGAGAGATTTATGGGATTATTGGTATGTCTGGTGCAGGTAAGAGTACCCTGGTGCGGTGCCTGAACTTTTTGGAACGGCCAACATCCGGAGATGTCATAGTAGATGGAAAGAATCTGGCGAAGTTATCCAATAAAGAACTTCGGGCAACCAGAAAAGATATTGGTATGATTTTTCAGCATTTTAATTTGCTGATGCAGAGAAATGTGTTAGATAATGTATGTTTTCCAATGGAACTTGCAGGAATAAAGAAAAAAGAGGCAAGAGAGAAAGCACTGGAATATTTGAAAGTAGTAGGACTGGAAGAGAAGGCAAAGGCATATCCGGCGCAGCTGTCCGGTGGTCAGAAACAGAGAGTAGCTATTGCAAGAGTGCTTGCCAGTGATCCGAAGATTCTGCTTTGTGATGAAGCAACTAGTGCGCTGGATCCGCAGACTACCAAATCTATTTTGCAGTTGCTCAAAGAGATTAATCAGAAGTATGGAATTACGATTGTAATTATCACGCACGAAATGTCTGTTGTGCAGGAAATCTGCAGTCATGTGGCAATTATCGATCACGGAAAACTTGCAGAGCATGGTCTGGTCAGTGATATCTTTACAGCACCAAAGTCAAAAGAAGCAAAGAAACTCATTTATCAGGGATACGAGCATGTCAGTGAAATGAGAGGCAAGCGATGCGTTCGAATTGTATTTTCTGAAAATTCTTCTTTTGAACCTGTTATTGGAAATATGGTACTGTCATGTAAGGCACCTGTAAATATCCTCTATGCCCACACGACCGATCTGGATGGCGTGGCGAAGGGAGAAATGATTTTACAGCTTCCGGAAGATGAAAAGATAGGAGATCAGATGATAGAATATCTGAAAAAAGCAAAACTTGCAGTGGAGGTGTTAAAAGATTATGTGGGATAGTACGATAATTATGATGATTGTCCGTGGAATCGGAGAAACTCTGTATATGACGCTGACATCCACATTGCTTGGATACATATTGGGACTTCCAATGGGAATTTTGCTGGTCATCTGTGCAAAAGACGGTATTCGTCCGAATGCACTTGTTTATAAAGTGTTCGATCTGATTTCCAATATATTCAGAAGTATACCATTTTTGATTTTACTGATTCTGGTTATGCCATTGACGGCAAAGCTGGTAGGTAAAAGTTATGGATCTACAGCGACGATTGTACCGCTGACTTTTGCGGCAGCACCGTACATTGCAAGAATGGTGGAATCTTCTTTAAAAGAAGTGGACAGGGGTGTTATTGAAGCTGCACAGAGTATGGGAGCAAGCACCTGGGAAATTGTCTGGAAAGTATATTTAAAAGAAGCAAGAACATCTTTGATTGTAAATGCAACCATTGCAACCGGAACAATTCTGGGATATTCTGCTATGGCTGGAACCGTTGGAGGAGGCGGTCTCGGTGATATTGCTATCCGTTATGGATATTACCGCTATCAGGTGGATATTATGATTGTAACGGTTATTATCCTGGTACTTCTGGTACAGCTTTTCCAGAGTATCGGTATGTTGATATCCAGAAAGATGGACAGAAGAAGAATCGATTAATAATAAAAAGAAAACGAGGAAAAACAAGTGAAAAGAGCAAGTGGCATTTTGCTGCCGATCAGCAGTCTTCCATCACCGTATGGAATAGGAACATTTTCAAAAGAAGCATATAAATTTGTGGATTTTCTGGCGGAGGCAGGGCAGACCTACTGGCAGATTCTTCCACTTGGACCGACCAGTTACGGAGATTCTCCATATCAGTCGTTTTCAACCTTTGCGGGAAATCCGTATTTTATTGATCTGGATGAACTGGTCAGAGAAAAGGTACTGACAAAGGCAGAATGCAAAGCTGCTGACTGCACCCACCATCCAAATTATGTGGAGTATGGAGAATTATATGAAAAACGATTTGACCTGTTAAAAAAAGCTTATCAGCGCAGTCATATTTCTGAAGATCCGGATTTTCAGAAGTTCGTAGAAGCAAACAGAGAGTGGTTAAAAGACTACGCTCTGTTTATGACTGTAAAGAAATGTTTCAAGGGCGCATCCTGGCTGGAATGGGCAGATGATATACGTCTGAGATGGGGTTATTCTGTAGATTACTATTATCATGAGTATGCGGAAGAAATTCAATTCTATGAATACCTGCAATATAAGTTCAGCCAGCAGTGGAAGAAACTGAAAACTTATGCCAATGAAAAAGAAATACAGATTATAGGAGATATTCCGATTTATGTGGCTATGGACAGCGCAGATGCCTGGGCACATCCGGATCTGTTTCAGATGAATGAAGACCGTAAGCCAAAAGGAGTGGCAGGATGTCCGCCGGATGCTTTTTCAGATGATGGGCAGCTTTGGGGTAATCCATTGTATCGCTGGGAATACCATCGCCATCAGAATTATGACTGGTGGGTCAGCCGCATGAAGCATTGTTATGAATTATACGATGTGGTCAGAATTGACCATTTCCGTGGATTTGACGAATATTATTCGATACCTTATGGAGACAAAACAGCGGTAAATGGACATTGGGAGAAAGGTCCTGGCATGGAGTTGTTCCACACGCTGGAACGTCGTCTTGGACATAAAGAAGTAATTGCGGAAGATCTTGGTATGATGACAGATACGGTACGTCAGCTGGTAAAAGAAAGCGGTTATCCGAATATGAAAGTGCTGGGATTTGCCTTTGATCCAACGGGAGAAAGTGAATACCTTCCACACAATTATGACAAGAACTGTGTCTGCTATACCGGAACCCATGATAATGAGACATTGATGCAGATGTATGATGGCATGGATAAAAAGACACTCGCTTTTGCCACAGACTATTTGAATAATGCACATTCCACCAGAGAAGAAATCAAATGGGATTTCATTCGTCTGGCAATGCTCAGCGTAGCAGATACCTGCATTGTTCCGATTCAGGATTATCTGGGTCTGGGAGAGGAAGCAAGAATGAATTTTCCTTCTACCACAGGAAATAACTGGAAATGGCGGGTAGGAAAAGAAGATCTGACAAAGCAACTGGCAAAAAAGATTCTGCACCTGACAAAATTAAGCTGCAGACTGTAATGTCATAGATGCATACATGGAACAAAAGGAGCCAGCGTGACATGAAAGACATTATTAACATAAAAAAATTAATACATGATTATAAGAAGTACAATGAAGACGGACAGGTGGAATCCACCTATCGGGCGGTAGACGAAGTCAGCCTCGATGTGCAGCCGGGACAGTTTATTGCGATTCTCGGACATAACGGATCTGGAAAATCGACTCTTGCAAAGCATTTGAATGCGATTTTGTTACCAACAGAAGGAACCGTTTATGTAGATGGAAAAGATACCAGGGACGAAGAAAAAATCAAAGAAATCAGACAGAGCGCCGGTATGGTATTCCAAAATCCGGATAATCAGATTATCGGAACGGTGGTAGATGAAGATGTAGCATTTGGTCCGGAGAATATGGGAGTGCCTTCCGAAGAGATTGAAAAAAGAGTCGAAGAAGGACTGAAAACGGTAGAGATGTGGGAATATCGTTCTCATTCACCGAATAAGTTATCAGGCGGACAGAAACAGCGTGTGGCGATTGCAGGTGTAGTTGCCATGCATCCAAAGTGCATTGTATTGGATGAACCGACTGCCATGCTGGATCCGGTAGGACGAAAAGAAGTGATACAGGCAGCCTGGAAGTTGAATCAAGAAGAACATGTGACAATCATTCTGATTACGCATTATATGGAGGAAGTAATTTTTGCAGATCAGGTAATTGTCATGGATCAGGGAAAAGTATTGATGCAGGGAACGCCGAAAGAAGTATTTTCCAGGGTGGAGGAATTAAAAGAACATCGTCTGGATGTACCTCAGGTAACAATGCTGGCATATGAACTGCGAAAAAGTGGCCTTCCGATACCGGAAGGGATACTGACAAGAGAAGAACTGATCAAAGAACTGACCAGATTAAAAGAAACAGGATGGTCAGAAGGAGGTGCCGCATGTCCATAAAACTGGAACACATCAATTATGTTTACGGAGAAGGTACAGCCTATGAAAAGCATGCTCTGAAAGATATCAATCTGGAGATCCCGGATGGACAATTTGTAGGGATTATCGGTCATACTGGTTCAGGAAAGTCTACCTTGATTCAGCATCTGAACGGTTTGATTAAGGCAACCAGTGGCGTAATTTATTATAATGGCGAGAATATCTATGCAGACGGCTATTCTATGAAGGAACTGAGAAGCCATGTGGGACTGGTATTTCAGTATCCGGAATACCAGCTGTTTGAGACAGACGTATTATCTGATGTTGCTTTTGGCCCTAAAAATCTGGGACTGTCTGCAGAAGAAGTAAAGGCACGGAGTCTGGAAGCACTCAGGCAGGTGGGATTGAAAGAGAAACATTATGACAAATCACCCTTTGATTTATCCGGAGGACAGAAGCGCCGTGTTGCGATAGCAGGAATACTTGCCATGCATCCGGAAGTGTTAATATTAGATGAACCAACTGCCGGTCTGGATCCGAAGGGGCGGGATGATATTCTGGATCAGATTGCCAGACTTCACAAAGAACAGGGAATTACTGTTATTCTGGTGTCCCACAGTATGGAAGATGTGGCAAAATATGTGGACCGTATCATTGTCATGGATCATGGCAGTATGAAATTTGACGGAGAACCAAGAAAAGTATTTGAACATTACAAAGAACTGGAAAGTATTGGAC
>CAKRON010000026.1 GCA_934373455.1 uncultured Marvinbryantia sp. | reverse complement strand
GTACCGGCCATGTTCGAGTGTCTTCTAGCGAATTACTTTCACCAGCACATATAATAACAATACTGGAGAAACTACAATTAACTATTAAAAAGGCATACAATATTTATATGGAAAGGAACGCAGATATGTACAAGAAAGTATCTACCGATCTCAATTTCGTTGAGAGAGAAAAAGATGTGGAAAAGTTCTGGAAAGAAAATCACATTTTTGAAAAGAGTATGGAAAATCGTAAAGAGGGTCCGACTTACACATTTTATGATGGACCGCCAACTGCAAACGGAAAGCCACATATTGGACATGTTTTGACACGTGTTATCAAAGATATGATTCCACGTTATCATACCATGAAAGGGGAAATGGTTCCTCGTAAAGCAGGATGGGATACCCATGGACTTCCTGTTGAGCTGGAAGTAGAAAAGATGTTGGGACTGGATGGAAAAGAGCAGATCGAAGAATACGGTTTGGTACCATTTATCGACAAATGTAAAGAAAGTGTCTGGAAATACAAAGGCATGTGGGAAGATTTCTCCGGTACAGTAGGTTTCTGGGCTGATATGGATAACCCATACGTTACTTACCATGATGATTATATTGAATCTGAATGGTGGGCTTTAAAAGAGATCTGGAATAAGAAGCTTTTATATAAAGGATTCAAGATTGTTCCTTATTGTCCTCGCTGCGGTACTCCGCTTTCTGCACAGGAAGTTGCTCAGGGATATAAAACTGTTAAAGAACGTTCTGCAGTCGTTCGTTTTAAAGTAAAAGGTGAAGATGCATATATCCTTGCATGGACAACTACACCATGGACACTGCCATCGAACCTGGCACTTTGCGTGAACCCGGATGAGACTTATGTGAAAGTAAAAGCAGCAGACGGTTATACTTACTATATGGCAGAAGCACTGTTGGATAAGATCCTCGGACCTCTGGGAACAGAAGAAACTCCGGCTTATGAAGTACTGGAAACATACAAAGGAACGGATTTGGAATACAAAGAATACGAACCATTATATCAGTGTGCAGCAGATGCGGCAGAAAAGCAGCATAAGAAGTGCCATTTTGTTACCTGTGATACTTACGTAACACTGACCGATGGTACCGGAGTTGTTCATATTGCACCTGCATTTGGTGAAGACGATGCCAAGGTAGGACGCCATTATGATCTGCCATTTGTACAGTTTGTAAACGGAAAAGGTGAAATGACAGAAGAAACACCGTTTGCCGGACTGTTTGTAAAGAAGGCAGACCCTGAAGTGTTAAAAGATCTGGAAGCAAGAGGACTTCTGTTTGACGCTCCGAAGTTTGAACATGAATATCCACACTGCTGGAGATGTGATACTCCTCTGATTTACTATGCACGTGAATCCTGGTTTATCAAGATGACAGCAGTGAAAGACGATCTGATTCGTAACAACAATACCATCAACTGGATCCCGGAAAGCATCGGAAAGGGACGTTTCGGTGACTGGCTGGAGAACGTACAGGACTGGGGAATCTCCCGTAACCGTTACTGGGGAACTCCGCTGAATATCTGGGAATGTGAATGTGGTCATATGCATTCCATCGGAAGCCGTCAGGAACTCTTTGAAATGAGCGGAAATGAAGCAGCAAAGACGGTAGAACTTCACAGACCTTATATTGATGAAATCACAATCAAGTGTCCGGAATGTGGAAAAGAGATGCACCGTGTACCGGAAGTAATTGACTGCTGGTTTGACTCAGGAGCAATGCCATTTGCACAGCATCACTATCCATTTGAAAATAAAGATGTATTTGAAAAACAGTTCCCTGCAAAGTTTATCTCAGAGGCAGTAGACCAGACTCGTGGATGGTTCTATTCCCTTTTGGCAGAGTCCACACTGTTATTCAACAAAGCACCTTATGAGAACGTTATCGTTCTGGGACATGTACAGGATGAAAACGGACAGAAGATGAGTAAATCCAAAGGAAATGCGGTTGATCCGTTTGACGCACTGGAAAAATACGGAGCAGATGCGATTCGCTGGTATTTCTATATTAACAGTGCACCGTGGCTGCCAAATCGTTTTCATGGAAAAGCAGTGCAGGAAGGACAGCGTAAGTTCATGGGTACTCTGTGGAATACTTATGCATTCTTTGTACTGTATGCCAATATTGATGAATTCGATGCAACGAAATATACATTGGATTATGATAAGTTATCTGTAATGGATAAGTGGCTGCTTTCCAAAATGAACACAATGATCAAGATAGTAGATGCGAATCTGGCAGCATATAAGATTCCGGAAACTGCAAGAGCTCTTCAGGAATTTGTAGATGACTGCAGTAACTGGTATGTACGCCGCAGCCGTGAACGTTTCTGGGCAAAGGGAATGGAGCAGGATAAGATCAATGCGTATATGACTCTGTATACAGCTCTGGTAAATGTGGCAAAAGCAGCTGCACCGATGATCCCATTCATGACAGAACAGATTTACCAGAATCTGGTATGCAGTATTGATAAGACAGCACCGGAAAGTGTACATCTCTGTGATTTCCCAGTTGCAGATGAAGCACACATTGATCCGGAACTGGAAGCAAATATGGATGAAGTATTGAAAATCGTTGTTCTTGGCCGTGCAGCAAGAAATGCAGCCAATGTAAAGAACAGACAGCCGATCGCCAATATGTATGTAAAAGCTCCAAAAGTACTGTCTGAATATTTTACCGATATTATTCGCGATGAATTAAACAGCAAACAGGTTACCTTTACAGAAGAGGTAGACAATTTTGTATCCTATACATTTAAACCACAGTTAAAGACAGTAGGACCAAAATATGGCAAACTTCTTGGCGCAATCCGTCAGCAGTTATCCTCTCTGGATGGTCAGGCAGCAATGAAGGAACTCAAGGAGACAGGTGCCCTTCACCTTGACATTGCAGGCGATACTGATGTAGTATTAACAAGTGATGATCTGCTGATTGAAACAGCACAGTCTGAGGACTACGTAACAGAACAGGACAATGAAGTGACCGTAGTTCTTGAGATCAAGCTGACTCCGGAACTGATTGAAGAAGGATTTGTCAATGAGCTGATCAGCAAAGTACAGACAATGAGAAAAGAAGCAGACTTCCAGGTGATGGACAGAATTCTTGTCTATGCGAAGGGAAATGAAAAGATCGAGAAGATCTTAAGTGCCCACAAAGAGGAGATCGAATCTGCAGTACTGGCAAATGACATCGTACTCGGCAGCACCAGCGGATATGAAAAAGAATGGAATATCAATGGTGAGAAAGTTACCATGGCTGTTGAAAAGCAGTAAACAGTAACGACAAACGAAGGGAGAAGCGAATGACAGCTAAGAAGTTTAATAAAAAAGAGTTTATCAGAGAAGTAAAAGCAAATGTAAAGGCTTTATACCGTAAGAATCTGGAAGAAGCAACACAGCAGCAGATCTTTCAGGCAGTATCTTATGCGGTAAAAGATGAAATCATTGAAAACTGGCTGGCAACTCAGGAACAGTATGAAAAAGACGATCCAAAGTATGTATATTACATGTCTATGGAATTCCTGATGGGTCGTGCACTTGGAAATAACATGATCAATCTTACCATTTACGATGAAGTAAAAGAGGCACTGGAAGAGATCGGTCTTGACATTAATGTAATCGAAGATCAGGAACCAGATGCAGCACTTGGTAATGGTGGTCTGGGACGTCTGGCAGCATGCTTTCTGGATTCTCTGGCAACATTGGGCTATCCGGCATATGGATGTGGTATTCGTTACCGTTATGGTATGTTCAAACAGAAGATCGAGGATGGTTATCAGGTAGAAGTTCCGGATAACTGGCTCAAGAATGGCAATCCATTCGAACTGCGTCGTCCGGAATATGCAAAAGAAGTTAAATTTGGTGGATATGTCCGCGTAGAATATGATGAAAAGACAGGACGCAACTATTACAAACAGGAAGGTTACCAGTCTGTACGTGCGATCCCATATGATTTCCCAATCGTTGGTTATAACAATAACATTGTAAATACCTTACGTATCTGGGATGCAGAAGCAATCAGTGAATTCCAGCTGGATTCTTTTGATAAAGGTGATTACCGCAAGGCAGTAGAGCAGGAAAACCTGGCACGTAACATTGTAGAAGTTCTGTATCCAAATGATAACCACTATGCAGGAAAAGAGCTGCGTCTGAAACAGCAGTATTTCTTTATTTCTGCAAGTGTACAGGAAGCAATTGCAAAATATAAAAAGAATCATGATGATGTGCGTAAATTCTATGAAAAAGCAACATTCCAGTTAAATGATACACATCCGACAGTCGCAGTAGCAGAATTGATGCGTATTCTTCTGGATGAAGAAGGCCTGACCTGGGATGAAGCATGGGAAGTTACCACAAAGACTTGTGCATACACCAACCACACGATTATGTCTGAAGCTCTGGAAAAATGGCCAATCGAGCTGTTCTCCAGACTGCTTCCTCGTGTATACCAGATTATTGAAGAGATCAACCGCCGTTTTGTAGCACAGATTGAAGCAAAATATCCGGGTGATTTTGAAAAAGTCCGCAAGATGGCAATTATCTTTGACGGACAGGTGAAGATGGCACACCTTGCAATCGCAGCAGGTTATTCCGTAAATGGTGTGGCACAGCTGCATACCGAAATTCTGAAGCATCAGGAATTAAAAGATTTCTATGAAATGATGCCAGAGAAGTTCAACAATAAGACAAACGGTATCACTCAGAGACGTTTCCTGCTTCACGGCAATCCATTGCTGGCATCCTGGGTAACAGAACATATCGGCGATGAATGGATCACAGATCTGCCACAGATCTCTAAACTGAAAGTATATGTGGATGATCCAAAGGCACAGCAGGAATTCATGAACATCAAATACCAGAATAAAGTGCGTCTGGCAAAATATATTCTGGAACATAATGGTATCGAAGTAGATCCACGTTCCATCTTTGATGTACAGGTTAAGAGACTTCATGAATACAAACGTCAGTTACTGAACATTCTTCATGTAATGTATCTGTACAATCAGATCAAAGATCATCCGGAGATGGATTTCTATCCAAGAACCTTTATCTTTGGTGCGAAGGCAGCAGCAGGCTACAGACGTGCAAAACTGACCATCAAGCTGATCAATTCTGTAGCAGATGTGATTAACAACGATGCGTCTATTAAGAATAAACTGAAAGTAGTCTTTATTGAAGACTATCGTGTATCCAATGCTGAATGGATCTTTGCAGCAGCAGATGTGTCTGAACAGATTTCCACAGCTTCCAAAGAAGCATCCGGAACAGGAAACATGAAGTTTATGCTGAATGGTGCTCCGACACTGGGAACTATGGATGGTGCTAACGTGGAGATCGTAGAAGAAGTTGGAAAAGAAAATGCATTTATCTTTGGACTTTCTTCTGATGAAGTTATTAATTATGAACAGAACGGTGGATATCATCCAGAAAATATCTTCAACAGTGATCAGGATATCAGACGTGTGCTGATGCAGCTGATCAATGGAGAATATGCACCGGATGATCCGGAAAGATTCCGTGAGATTTATGATTCATTACTGAACACTAAGAGCAGTGACCGTGCAGATACTTACTTCATTCTTGCTGATTTCCGTTCTTATGCAGAAGCGCAGAAGCGTGTTGAAGAGGCATACAGAGATGAAGCAGGATGGGCTAAGATGGCAATGATGAACACTGCATGCAGCGGTAAGTTCACATCAGACAGAACGATCCAGCAGTATGTAGATGAAATCTGGCATCTGGACAAAGAAACTCTGAAAGTAAAATAATTTAAAGAATTTCTAAATGATGGAAAAGAGGCTTTACACATTTTAGGTGTGCAAAGTCTCTTTTTTGTGTATAACGCAAACATTCATTTCATACAATACTTTGGGAGGGTATGATATGAAGCTGAAATTATTTACAGAACAGATTTTGACAGTGCTGTTGGTAGTGGTTGTATTGCCTTGGATGCTCACTATGCTGCTGCATAGCAAGATGAATCAGATTTATGAAAAGATACAAAGCGAAACCAGATATATTTCAGTAAAATCGGGGGAAGAGACAGAAGAAATCAGTTTGGAAGAATATGTACTGGAAGTAACAGCAGCAGAGCTTCCGGCAGATACGCAGGAAGAAGCGGTTAAGGCACAAATGGTATTGATACGTACGAATGCCTACAGACAGTTGATGGAAGGCAAAATAAGAGAAAAAGAACGAAAATCATTGACAGAACTGGAACTTCAGGGAGCAGGAAAGAAGTTTCGAAAAGCACAGAAAGAAACAAAGGGACAGATACTTACCTGTCAGGATAAACCTATTATGGCGTCGTATCATAAAATCAGTGCCGGTCAGACAAGAGAGGGACAGGAAGTTTTTCATTCAGAAGATTATGAGTATTTGAAGTCCAAAGCATGTCCCGGAGATAAAAATGCAACGGATTATAAGCGAACCATACAAATCGATGATTCCTGGAGGGCAATGGAAATAGAGGAAAGGGACAGCGCCGGATATGTGCTGAGACTGAAGCTTGGTGAGACGGAAATGTCCGGTGAGGAATTTCGGATTCAGCTGGGGCTGCCATCTTCGAACTTTCGAATTGAGAAAAATGGAGATGGGGTATTTGTAACTACATATGGCGTCGGACATGGACTCGGAATGAGTCAGTATACGGCACAGAAACTGGCAGAAAACGGTACACAATATCAGGAAATACTGGCATATTTTTTTGATAAAACGAAATTGGAGAATTTATCAGAATTGTAAAATTTCATGTGTCCTGTATATTTCACTCGGAAATGGCAAAGCTACAGATAGAACAAGTTCATTACGAGGTGAGAATTATGCAGAATGGAAAAGGATTTAATTTTATCAGAAAACAGGGAACACTTGGAGTGCTTACCCTTGTACTGGTGGGAATTGTGGCATTTGCTTCCTATCGGACAAGTTATCCGCTTACTCCTGAGACAGAAATGAAAACAGAGACAGAGACGGAGCTGTCTCATAACACAGAGGAAAAACAGGATGCGTCAGCTGTTCTTTCTGGAAATGCCGATATTGCGGCAGAGAAAACGGAGGAAAAAGAAGGGCAGGAAAAAGCAACAAAAGAGAAAGCAATGAATGAAAAAGCAGAGAATCAAAAAGCAGCGGACCAAAAAGAGACGAACAAAAAGGAAACAGAAGAGGAAACAGAACAGGAGGCAGCTTCTGTATTGTCCGGAAGTGTGATATCACCGACAGTACAATTTTCAGAGGATGACAGTCTTTCCTGGCCGGCAGCAGGAACAATCCTGATGGATTACAGTATGGACGGAACGGTATATTTCAAGACACTAAACGAATACAAATATAATCCGGCATTGATTATAGGCAGTGCGGCTGGAAATCCGGTAGTAGCATCAGCCAAAGGAATTGTGGAACAAATTTCCGTTAATGAAGAAACCGGAACAACTGTTACAATGAATATCGGAAATAATTATGAACTGATTTACGGAGAATTAAAAGAGCTTGCAGTAGCGGAAGGCGACGTGGTAGAACAGGGACAACTTCTTGGGTATATCAGTGAACCGACGAAATATTATTGTGAAGAAGGAAGTAATCTGTATTTTGCAATGAAGAAAGATGGAGAGATTATCGATCCGTGTCTTTATCTGGAATAAAAAGAATCTCAAGGCAGTGGTTTTGCAATTGTAGAAAACTACTGCCTTGAGATATTTTCGGACATGAAAAAAGCGGGTGATGGGAATCGAACCCACGTATCCAGCTTGGAAGGCTGGTGTTCTACCATTGAACTACACCCGCAAATAATATATGAAACATTGATGTGAATCAAATGCCCAGAACCGGAATCGAACCAGTGACACGAGGATTTTCAGTCCTCTGCTCTACCAACTGAGCTATCTGGGCTTGTAAAAGAAATACTCTCGTACCGCTTCAACAACAAATATTATAATAGATAGAAGAAATTCTGTCAAGCAGAAAATTTATATATTTTACTCGAAAATTTTTAATAACAGGAACAATGAGAATTCTTGCATATCTGAAAACAAATGTGCTATACTCCCTAGTAATGATGCGTTTTAGAAGTTATGGAGGATGTATGGACAGACTGGTAACATCAATATTGGAAAATTACAAAGAGTATCCGATTATCAGTAACATTGATTCAGAGAATCATCTGAATCGAGAAGTGATTATAGATATTCTGGGGAATGTGAGAAAAGTTTTGTTTCCCGGGTATTTCAGCCCGAAAAAACTTAGTGGGGACAGCGTGAAATACTACGTAGGGGATTTAATAGAAGATATTCAGTATAATCTGACAAAGCAGATCAAGAAGGCTTTGAAGTATGTGTCAGGTGATGCCCTTTCTGAAAAAGAGGCAAGAGAGAAGGCAGCAGAAAAGACAGAACAGTTTTTGATGAGAATACCTGAGATCAGAGGAATGCTGGCGAAGGATGTGCAGGCAGCATATGATGGAGACCCGGCAGCTTTTAATACAGATGAAGTCATTTTTTCCTACCCGGGTGTCTTTGCGATTACGGTAAATCGTATCGCCCATGAACTGTTTTTACTGAAAGTGCCGATGATTCCGCGTATCATGACAGAGTATGCACATAATCTGACAGGAATCGATATACATCCCGGAGCGACGATTGGGGAATATTTCTTCATCGACCATGGAACCGGAGTAGTAGTTGGTGAGACAACAACGATTGGCAATAATGTGAAGATCTATCAGGGAGTTACACTCGGAGCATTATCTACGAGGGGCGGACAGTCTCTGCGCAGTACGAAGCGTCATCCGACATTAAAAGATAACGTTACGGTATATTCAGGAGCGTCTATTCTGGGAGGCGAGACTGTAATCGGTGAAGGCGCGGTAATCGGAAGTAATGCCTTTATTACATCTTCCGTACCGGATCAGACAAGAGTCAGCATTAAGAATCCGGAATTGAAGTTTAAGTTAAAGGGCGGCGTCCAGACTCAGGAACTTGGACAGGAAGGATTCTTTAACCGCACTGAGAACGATTAGAAAGATCACATAGTTTATAGTTGAGAGTTATTTCTCAATTTATATATGTTTTACGAGGAGGAAGAAAAAATGTCTGGTTACAAAGAAATGAGCAAAGAACAGTTGTTGCATGAGAAAGACATGCTGGAGCAGAAGTTTAAAGAGATTCAGGAGAAGAATCTGAAACTTGATATGTCCAGAGGAAAGCCTTCTGCAGCACAGCTGAATCTGTCTAATGGAATGATGGATATCTTAAACAGTGACTCTGATATGATGAGCGAAGGTGGTGTAGACTGTAGAAATTACGGTATTATGGATGGCATCCCTGAAGCAAGAAGGTTACTGGCAGATATGTCAGAAGTACCGGAGAAGAATATTTTAATTTATGGAAACTCCAGTCTGAACGTTATGTTTGATACAGTAGCCCGTGCTATGGTTATGGGCGTGTGCGGACATACACCATGGGGCAAACTGGATCGACCGGCAAAATTCATCTGCCCGGTACCAGGATATGACAGACACTTTGGAATTACAGAATTTTTTGGTATTGAGATGATTAACGTACCGCTTCTTTCTACCGGACCGGATATGGATATGGTAGAAAAACTGGTATCTGAAGATCCTTATATCAAGGGCATCTGGTGTGTGCCGAAGTATTCAAATCCATCCGGAATTTCTTATTCAGATGAAACAGTTCTTCGTTTCGCTCATTTGAAACCAGCAGCGCCGGATTTCCGTATTTTCTGGGATAATGCATATTCCATTCATCATTTATACGATGATGATCAGGATGTCATTCTGGAGCTTCTCTCTGAATGTGAAAAAGCAGGAAATGAAGATCTGGTATATAAATTTATTTCTACATCCAAGGTTAGCTTCCCAGGTTCCGGTATTGCAGCTATGGCTGCATCAGAAGCAAACCTGGCAGATGCGAGAAGATTTATGAATTATCAGACCATCGGTCATGATAAGCTGAATCAGCTGCGTCATGTTCGTTTCTTCAAAGATATGGATGGTATGCGTGAACATATGAAGAAACATGCAGCGATCCTGAGACCGAAGTTTGAAGCAGTTCTGGATGTATTGGATAAAGAACTTGGTGGTCTGGAGATCGGAAGCTGGCACAGACCAAAGGGTGGATACTTTATTTCCTTTGATGCACTTCCGGGATGTGCAAAAGCAATTGTAGCAAAGGCAAAAGAAGCCGGAGTGGTTATGACTGGTGCAGGTGCTACATATCCGTATGGTAAGGATCCTCAGGACAGCAATATTCGTATTGCACCGTCCTTCCCGACACCGGAAGAACTGGCAGTGGCAGCACAGGTATTTGTAATGAGCGTAAAACTGGTCAGCATCGATAAGATACTGGAAACGAAATAAAAAACGTAATAAAAACTTAAGGTGAAGGAAGTAATAATACTCTTGTGTTATTACTTCCTTTTCGGTATACTCAGATGTGAGATAATGATAAGAGAAAGAGGTATTTGACAATATGAAAATAGCAGTTCTGGCAGGAGGGACCAGCACCGAAAGAGAAATTTCCATTGTATCCGGAAGCAAAGTCTGTGAAGCATTAAGAAAAAAAGGACATCAGGCAATTTTGATTGATGTATTTTGCGGAAAAGAAGATGCGAATGCGGATACAATTTTTACAGACCCTTTTGATTTGGATAAAGAGGTCGCATATATGAGCAGTTTTAATGATCAGATAACCAGAATACAGGAGGAAAGAAAGTCCTTTTTCGGACCGCATGTTTTAGAAATCTGTGATGCGGCAGATGTGGTATTTCTGGCACTTCATGGAGCATGCGGAGAAGACGGGCGTGTGCAGGCTACATTTGATCTGATGGGTATTTCTTATACCGGAAGCGGATATCTGGGAAGCGCATTGGCGATGGATAAGAGCATTACCAAGCAGCTGTTTATGGAAAATGGAGTACCGACTCCGAAGGGAATCATTCTTCATAGAAGTGAAGAAATGAAGAGCGCGGCAAAGCTTGGATTCAGGTTCCCATGTGTAGTGAAGACTGCATGTGGTGGCTCCAGCGTAGGCGTGTATATCGTAAATACAGAAGAAGAATTTACACAGGCGCTGCAAGACGGATTCTCTTATGAAGAGAAGCTGGTAATTGAAGAATATGTAAAAGGAAGAGAATTCTCAGTAGGTGTAGTAGAAGGAAAAGCATATCCGGTGATTGAGATTGCACCGCTGGTTGGATTTTATGATTATAAGAATAAGTACCAGGCAGGAAGTACAATTGAGACCTGTCCGGCAGAGTTGTCAGAAGAACTGACGAAGAAGATGCAGAGAATTGCAGAGATGGGATACCAGGTGCTGCGTCTGGAGAATTATGCAAGACTGGACTTTATGATGGATGAATCACATAATATGTATTGTCTGGAAGCCAACACACTGCCGGGCATGACACCAACCAGTCTCCTTCCGCAGGAAGCAGCAGCTTTGGGAATGTCTTTTGAAGATCTTTGTGATAAGCTGGTTACAGTATCTATAAATAAAAAATAGACAGGAGAATACTCCAATGAAGAATATGACACTTGGCAATATCGCAGCAGCATGTGGTGGCATGTATCATGGCAGTGTCGAGGCAAAAGATAAGACAATTGCAGATATAACCACAGACAGCAGGAAAGCCGGAAAGGACAGTCTGTTTGTAGCAATCAAAGGTGAAAGAGTAGATGCGCACAGATTTATCCCGGCGGTATTTGAACAGGGAGCGCTGTGCGTGATCTGTGAACAGGCTCCGGAAGACGCAAAAGGTGCATACATACAGGTAGAATCCTCATTGCAGGCGATTAAAGATATTGCAGAATTTTACAGAAAACAATTAGATATAAAAGTAGTAGGAATTACTGGAAGCGTTGGAAAGACCAGTACCAAAGAGATGATTGCTTCGGTACTGTCTGAGAAATACAGAGTTTTAAAGACCCTGGGAAATTTTAATAATGAACTTGGTCTTCCTCTCACGGTATTTCGTTTAAGAGATGAGGACGAGATAGCTGTTCTTGAAATGGGAATCAGCAATTTTGGAGAGATGCATCGTCTGAGCAAAATTGCAAGACCGGATATATGTGTGATGACCAATATTGGACAGTGTCATCTGGAGTTTTTGGGAGACCGTGATGGCATATTAAGAGCAAAATCAGAGATTTTTGATTTTATTAACGCAGACGGAAGTATCATACTCAACGGTGATGACGATAAACTGACATCTATTGGCGAGATAAAAGGCATTCAGCCGATATTCTTTGGAATTGACAGTGATCGAAAGATTCATGCAGAACAGATTCGCAGTCTGGGATTGAAAGGGATTGCCTGTAAAATCTGCACGGATAAGGGCGATTTTGATGTGACAATTCCGATTCCGGGCTATCATATGGTATACAATGCACTGGCTGGAACAGCTGTCGGGCTTACCATGGGAATGACAACGGAAGAGATCAAAAGAGGCATTGAAAAGCTGGAGTCCTTAAGCGGAAGATTCCATATCATTGAGACAGAGGATTATACCGTAGTGGATGACTGTTATAATGCCAATCCGGTATCCATGAAAGCATCCTTAAAGGTGCTTCATGATGCGCTTGGCCGGAAAGTGGCAGTTCTGGGAGATATGGGAGAACTGGGAGAGAATGAAAAGCAGCTTCATGAGGAAGTAGGAAGAGCTGCCGCACAGCAGGATATTCAGCTTCTGATCTGCATCGGATCCTTATCTGCATATATGGCAAAAGCGGCAAAAGAAGAAAATCCGCAGCTGGAAGTATTACAGAAAGATATGCTGGAAGAAGGGTTAGAGCTTCTTCCGGGATACCTTAAAAAAGGAGATACCATATTGGTAAAGGCATCTCATTTTATGCACTTCGAAAAAATTGTCGAAGCGCTGACAAATAAAGAAAATTAAGGAGGACAAGAACATGAAGAAAAGAATACTGAGCAGTATTGTACTTGGACTGGCACTGACATTAGGCTGTGCAGTGCCGGCAATGGCAGACAGCCGCAGAGTGGTGACTCTCGGGGCAGATCTGACACAGGATCAGCAGAATACAATGTTAAAGTATTTTGGTGTAAGTGCAGATTCCGTAGATATTATTTATATCAACAACAATGATGAGAGAGAACATCTCGGATCTTACGTACCGCTGGAACAGATCGGAACAAAGACATTTAGCTGTGCGCTGGTGGCACCGACGAATAAGGGCGGCATTCAGGTAAAGACAGCAAACTTAAGCTGGGTAACATGTAATATGATCGCCTCTACCTTATCTACATCAGGTGTTACAAATTGTCAGGTAGTAGCAGCATCTCCATTTGAAGTATCAGGAACAGGCGCTCTGACAGGTGTTATTATGGCATATGAGACTGCCAGTGATGTGAAACTGGACAACAATAAAAAGGAACTGGCAAATGAAGAACTGGTAACGACCGGTAATCTTGCAGATGAAGTTGGTCAGAGTAAGGCAACGGCTGTCATCAATGAAACTAAGATCCAGGTAATTGAAAATAATATCACAGATATCAATGAAATTACGAACATTGTAAATAATGTATCAAATAATTATGATGTAACGATTTCAGAGGATCAGAGCGAGGAAATTGCATCTCTGATGCAGAAGATTGCGGAGCAGGAATATGATATTACACAGCTGAAGGCTACACTGGAACGTGTACAGGCGAATGTAGCAGGAGATGCAGGTGCTTCAGAAGAAGAACAGGCAGAAGCTGAGAAAAAGGCTCAGGAAGCAGAAGCAGCTGCGGAAGAACAGGCACAGGAGACAGAAGAATCTCAGGATAATGGGGATATCACCATTGAAGAAACACAGGAACAGACGGAAAATATTCTGGATAATACAGACATTTCCGCACTGGATCCAAATGGTACCAATGCATCAGAATCTACCACAACTCAGACTGTACTGGAACAGACAGAAGCAGAAACAGAGAGTGATAACGGAACAGGTATTCCGGAAGCTACAGGAGATGGTACAATTACAACAGAAGCTCAGAGTGAAGATACAGAAAATGTGACAGAAGCTGCTTCTGAAACGGCTTCTGAAATGGCTTCCGAAACAGTTGCTGAGACAGAAAATGCTCTGACTGAGGAAGATCTGGATCAGGAAGATAAAGAGACTTATGATGAAGTAAAAGCAAATCTGGATGAAGCATTTGCAGAAAAACAGGTAGTTGGAGAAGATGGAACGGTTGTATATCTGACAGAAGAAGCTTCTAAGAAGCTTCCGGAAGCAGTTGAAAAATATCTTCTGAAAGTACTGGCAGAGGGTGCTGATAAAGTGGCACAGGAAGAAGCCGCAGATGTTAATATTTCACAGAATATTGTAGAAGAGACAAAAGATCTGGCAGAAGATAAGAACTACGAAGATGCTGATCTGGTACAGATGGATAAGTATGTAAGAAGACTGGTTCTGAAAGATTCTGAAAAGATTCTGGAAGATTCTCAGCTGGAAAATAATGATGCAGTGATCGTATATCATAGTGTAATGACGATTCTGGAAGCCGGATTTGGTGTGGAACAGCCAGATCTGGAATCTGAAGAAACATTGGATGAAGCATCACCGGAAGAATACAGTGAAGAACAGTATGATGAGTATGATGAGGGCGATTCTTCAGACGAATTTGCAGATTTCCAGGAAGAGACAGGAAGCTTCTAGACAGGGAACAAAATGAACAGGGAGTGGGAAAGAATGCATTCTTTCCCACTCCCTGTTCGTGTATCTGCGAGAGCCAAAAAACACCGTCACTAATGGTTTTTTTGATACATTTCTGTAATCACATCTCGGGTATAAGCTCCCAGAAATTTTCGTTCTTCTTTTGATAATGCTTTCGGATAAATCGGTTTGCCATATTCCAGAGTCACATTAGCCGGACGAATCCATGGCATATGTTTTTCTAAAATGTCATCGCTGTGACAAATGGCCATTGGAATGATGGCGCAGCCGGTTTTTTCTGCCATTTTCAGGCTTCCTTCTTTGAAAGGAAGAAGTTCTTCTTCGTGGTTTCTGGTACCTTCCGGATAGATACACATGGAAATACCGGATTTCATCTGTTCAATACCGGTCAGAATGGTGTTCAATCCCTGACGGATATCGGTACGGTTCAGGAAGAGACAGTAAAGACGTCTCATCCAGATGGACAGAAGAGGAATATTTTTCAGATTGTCTTTTGAAACAAAACCGGTCAGATCCGGGCAGCGACTGTAAGTTACAACGATATCAAAATAACTTCTGTGGTTTCCCACATATAATACCGTCTCCCCTTTTGGAATATTGTCTTCTCCGATGACAGTCAGATGTGACCCTGTCTCCCAGAAGATCAGTTTGAATACTCCTTGAACAATGCGGAGAGAAGAAATATCCCGCGCACGTGGATTGAACTTTCCGATAATCCATTCGATGATCAGAACCGGAATGGAAAGAATTAAAAACAGCACAATTGTCAGTGCGACAATTATTAATCGTATCATGATGGTATCCTTTCTGAAAAAAAATATAGATAGTTTCTGTACCAGTATACCGAAAATACAAAGATCTTGCAATGGAAAACAGAGTGATATTCTGGATACTTCCTTCATAAAAATAATAAAAAGAAGAGGTGAGAATCAGAATGACCAGAATCAAAACATATGGAGTGTGGATGTTCATCATACTGATGGTGTGGCTGCTGCCTGGATGCAGTCTGCAGCGTGAACCGGAAGGGAAAATCCGGGATCTGGAATGTAGTGTGTTGGATGAAGATGAAATTCCACAGCCACTGGCAGAAGTGATTGAAGAAAACAAGACAAAAGAGATGAAACTCAGTTATGAAAAAGACGGTGAGCTGTATATTGCCAGGGGATTTGGCGAGCAGAAGAGTGGTGGATACAGCATAACACAGAAATATTGCTATCTGGCAGAAGATGGAATACATGTGCGTTTTGAGCTTCTGGGTCCGCCAGCCGGTGAGACAATGGCGGAAGAACCCACATTTCCATATATCGTAGTAAAAACAGAAGCAGAAGGGCAAAATATTATATTTGAATAAAGTCAGGGAGGAAGCAGATGGAGTTATTAAAAAAGAATATCAGAATGTTTTCTGAGACAGGAAAGGTCACAGATCAGATTGCGTTGGAAGAAGACTGCATTGTACCGGACAGTTTACCGGATGCTGGCAGGATTATATGGAAAAAAGCAGCAGTGAAGATGAAGGAAGTACAGATTGATGATGGGCGGGCGCTCCTTGTGGGGGAACTGCAGGTATGTATTCTTTATATCGATGATACTTCCGGACATGGCATACATCGTCTGGAATCCACAATTTCTTTTCAGGAAAATCAGGTTTTACCGGAGCAGGCATCCAGAGACAATACACAGATTCAATGGAAACTGGAGGATATTACTGTTTCGTTAATTAATTCCAGAAAAGTCAGTATTCACAGTCTAATCAGTTTTCATTTCAGTATGGAAGAGAGCAGGGAAATACAGGCTGTAGTGGAAATGCATGGGATATCCGATGTGAGTACTCAGAGAATGGAACTGGAATTGCTTGAGTTGAAGCATCAGAAAAAGGATGTTTTTCGAATAAAGGAAAGTGTATCGCTTCCATCCAGCAAACCAACGATTCGGAACCTGATCTGGAATCATGTGCAACTGAGGGGAATTGAATACAAACCAATAGATGGAAAAATCGAGATCAAGGGAGAACTGCTGATTTTTATTTTATATGAAAGTGAAGAGGAAACATCAGATATTCAATGGATGGAATCAGCAGTTCCTTTTCAGGGAAGCCTGGAAGATTCACAGGTGCAGGCAGATGATGTGATTAGAATACAGATGCAAACGGAACAGGCAGATATAGAAATCGAAAATGATTATGACGGGGAAAAAAGACAGTTGTCAGTGGAAACAACATTGAACCTGAATATCAGAATTTATGAGGAAGAACAGGCAGATATTTTGAAAGATGTGTATTCACCTGTAAAAGAGCTTCAGCCAATACGGGAAGAACGGGTCTATGAAAGCCTTATAACAAAAAATACAGTTCGTACTAAGAACAGTGGAAAACTGCATCTTCAGACCAATCAGCCTCGAATGCTCCAGCTTTGCAGCAGTGTCGGGGAAATCAATATAGATGATGTCAATATTGCTGAGCAGGAACTGGTAATTGAAGGAGCTGTCATAGTATCTGTATTATATGTTTCATCAGATGATAAAGTGCCATATGCAGTTTTGGAAGATGCGGTACCGTTTCAACAGACAGTGAGTATTCCGGGACTGGATGCCGGGTGTCATGTCAGTGTGCAGGGGCAGATAGAGCAGTTGGCAGCGGGAATGCTGGACAGTGAAACAGCAGAAGCGAAGATTGCATTGTCACTGGAAATTTTTGCGGTAAAAGAACAGAAAGAAGCATGTATCACAGAAGTGGAGATAAAAGAGATGGATCTGAAGAAATTACAGCAGCTGCCCGGCATTGTAGGGTACATCGTTCAGCCGGAAGATACTTTATGGAGTATCGCAAAACAATATTATACGACCCCGGAAAAGATCTGTGAACTGAATGAAATCAAAGAAAGTGATCTGAAACCTGGCTTAGGTATTGTAATTGTAAAAACTGTTTTATCAAACTAACGCTGTTGATTGATTGACAATTGAAAAAAAAATGATAGAATAAAGGCATAACTGTATACAATGTACGAGGGGAATACATATGAGAGAAATCAAATTAAAAGCCAGGGCTAAGATTAATCTTGGACTGGACGTCGTCAGAAAAAGAGAAGACGGTTATCATGAAGTACGAATGATTATGCAGATGATCAATTTGTATGACAAGATCACACTTCGTCAGAGGACAGAACCTGGAATCACAGTTTCTACGAATCTTTCTTATCTTCCGGTGAATGAGGACAATCTGGTGTATCGTGCAGCAAAGCTGTTGATGGATGAATTTCAGGTGTCTGGTGGTTTGGAGATTGTACTGCAAAAGTACATTCCGGTTGCCGCAGGGATGGCAGGAGGAAGTTCAGATGCAGCTGCGGTGATGGTTGGAGTGAACAGAATGTTTCATCTTGGATTAAGCAAAAAACAGTTGATGGAACGAGGTGTAAAAATCGGAGCAGATGTCCCATTTTGTATTATGAGAGGTACTGCGCTTGCGGAAGGTATTGGTGAAAAACTGACAACACTTCCGGCTATGCCGCACTGTAGTCTTGTAATTGCAAAGCCTAAAGTTCATGTGTCAACAAAGTTCGTATATGGCAATTTAAAAGCAGATGAAATAACAGAGCATCCTGACATTGACGGTCAGGTACAGGCGCTCCGGGATAATGATCTGGAGCAGATAGTTGCCAAAATGGGAAATGTGTTAGAGACAGTAACAATACCAGCCTATCCTGTAATTGACAAGATAAAGCAAACCATGATCAGACATGGTGCGATGGGTGCCATGATGAGTGGAAGCGGTCCGACAGTTTTTGGTGTATTTGAAAGAGAAGAACAGGCGAAAGAAGTCTGTCGCCTGTTGAAAAAAGAAGGATCTGCAAAGCAGATTTATCTGGTGCGGCAATAGATAACAGACAGAGATATTGGTAGAATACGGAGGAAAAAAGATGGATAATTTTCAGGTAGACATGAATGAATATCTTCCTTTGAGAGATGTGGTATTTCAGACACTTCGCAACGCTATCCTTAAAGGAGAATTGAAGCCGGGAGAACGTTTGATGGAGATCCAGCTGGCACAGAAGCTTGGAGTCAGCAGAACCCCGGTTCGTGAAGCACTTAGAAAACTGGAACTGGAAGGTCTTGTGATTATGATCCCAAGAAGAGGGGCAATTGTTGCAGACATCACAGTGCAGGATTTAAATGATGTGCTGGAAGTGCGCAGCGCACTGGAAGAACTGGCTGTAAAGAAAGCCTGCGACGGTGCAACGGATGAACAGCTGAAGGCTTTGAAGCAGGCAGCCAATGATTTTAAACGATGCGCAGATGGAGATGACCTTCTTGGATGTGTAGAAGCAGATATGCAGTTTCATGAGATTATTTATGCGGCAACAAATAATAAAAGACTTCAGCAGATGCTTTTGAATCTGCGGGAACAGATGTATCGTTATCGTATGGAATATCTGAAAGATAAAAGAATGTATAAATTATTGATCGATGAGCATGATGCGATTCGCAAAGCGATCAAGAAGAAAGATAAAGAGAAAGCCGGTATGGTTATGAAGACACACATCATTAACCAGCGGGAAGCAATTGTACGGAATATCTCAGACGGAAGATAACCAGAAGGGAACATAAAAGGGAGTGCACACTGCACTCCCTCATATTTTTATTTTACTTCAATTAATTCGTATTCATCTGTACCAAGACCGATTTTCTTTGCATGTTCAATACAGCTTTCCCAGTTGGTATCTGGATGGCTCATGTGGAAATGGTCATGATGTTTACTTTCTTCTTCATGTTCTCTTACGTGTTCGTCCAGAACGCTTCCGTGGATGACAGGCTGAGCGTTTACAGCATCTGCACAGGCTTTATCCAGGGCAACCGGATCAAAAGATGCGAACATTCCAACATCAGGAACAATTGGAAGATCATTTTCCGCATGGCAGTCACAGTTTGGAGAAATATCTATAACCAGACTGATATGAAAAGCAGGACGGCCATTGATAGTGGCTTTGGAGTATTCGGCAATTTTACAGTTCAGGATATCGTTTGCCTCATCACTTGCCGCCAGAACAGCATCTTTTGGACAGACACCGATACAACGTCCGCATCCTACGCATTTGTCGTGGTTGATAGAAGCCTTCTTATCAGTAACGACAGCAGCACTGTGGGCACAGATTCTGGTACATGCGCCGCATCCGATACAGAGATCCTGATCAACGTGGGGTTTTCCGGCACTGTGCATTTCCATTTTTCCTGCACGAGAACCGCAGCCCATACCAATATTCTTTAAGGTACCTCCAAAGCCGGTGGCTTCATGTCCCTTAAAATGTGTCAGTGTCAAAAATACGTCGGCGTCCATAATAGCACGTCCGATCTTAGCTTCTTTGACATATTCACCGCCTTCAACAGGAACAAGAACATCATCGGTTCCCTTTAATCCGTCACCGATCAGAATATGACATCCTGTAGTATACGGGGTAAATCCGTTCAGGTATGCGCTTTCAATATGGTCAAGGGCATTTTTACGGCCACCTACATATAAGGTATTACAATCTGTAAGATAAGGTTTTCCGCCCAGCTCCTTTACGATATCTACAATGGTTCTTGCATAGTTTGGACGCAGGAAAGCCAGGTTTCCAGGTTCGCCGAAATGTATTTTGATAGCAACGTATTTGTTTTCAAAGTCTATATTGGCGATACCGGCTTTTTTTACCAGTTTGGTGAGCTTCTGCTGAAGATTTGTGTTTGTGCCGGTACGAAGATTTGTAAAATATACTTTAGATGCTTCCATGAAGTACCCTCCTTTTTATAATTTAATACGTTATTTATTATAAACAGATTATATTGGAGTGTCAAAATGAAAATTGAAAGATTCAATAAAGAAAAACTGGAAGTAGAGATATACCCATGCTATACTGAGTACGAGTAGTCTGAGAGTACGAGGAGTAAAAATGTTTAAAATAGGAAATCATTTATCATCGTCAAAGGGATATGAGGAAATGGGTAAGATGGCTGTGAAGCTGGGAGCAAATACCTTTGCTTTTTTTACGAGAAATCCAAGAGGCGGGAAAGCGAAAGAAATTGATCCGGCTGATGTGGCGGCATTTTTAAAGTTTGCCGAAGAACAGAACCTTCAAAAGCTGGTGGCCCATGCGCCTTATACCTTGAATCCATGTTCCGCAGATCCGGGACTTCGGGAATTTGCAAAGAACACTTTTGCAGATGATCTGAAGCGAATGGAATATACACCGGGAAATTATTATAACTTCCATCCGGGCAGCCATGTGAAGCAGGGAGTGGAAGTCGGAATTGGTTACATTGCGGATATGCTGAATGAGGTACTGACTCCACAGCAGAGTACAACGGTGCTGTTGGAGACTATGTCAGGAAAAGGCAGCGAAGTAGGGAGAAATTTTGAAGAATTACGTGCAATATTAGATAGAATAGAATTGAATGAAAAAATGGGTGTATGCCTGGATACCTGTCATGTCTGGGATGGCGGGTATGATATTGTTCAAAATCTGGATGGCGTGCTGGAAGAATTTGATTGCGTGATAGGTCTGGAACGTCTGAAAGCGATCCATTTGAATGATAGTTTGAATGATAAAGGAAGTCACAAAGACCGTCATGCGAAAATCGGAGAAGGAAAGATCGGACTGGAAGCATTGGTAAGAGTTATCAATCATCCAATGTTAAGAGAACTGCCATTTATTCTTGAAACACCAAATGACGATGCAGGCTATGTAGCCGAGATTGCGATGTTAAAATTAGAAAGAAACGAGTGAGACAAAGTTGAATACCACAGACATTTTACGAAGGCTTGAAAAGAATGAAATTACAGTAGAGGAAGCAGAGAAACTTTTAAAAAAGGAGGCGGTATCGGAAGAATTATCGTATGCGAATATCGATTATGACAGAGAGGCACGTACCGGTGTTCCGGAAGTAATCTATTGCGCAGGGAAAACGGCAGAACAGGTTCGCGGAATTGTAAAGAACATGAGAGAACATGGACAGAAGCATATTCTCGGAACCAGATGCAGCAGGGAAAAATATGAAGCGGCAAAAGAAGTGTGTCCGGAATTGGAGTATGAGGAATTATCGCAGATTATGAAGTATCAGCCAGAGGAATTTCCATTGAATAGGGGAAAAATACTGGTGGCATGTGCCGGAACTTCCGATCTTCCGGTGGCAAAAGAGGCAGCATTGACGGCAAGATTTCTGGGAAATGAGGTTATGGAAGTCTATGACGTGGGAGTTGCAGGAATCCACAGATTATTTTCGAAGCTGGATATTATAGAAAGCGCCAGTGTTATAGTTGCAGTTGCAGGTATGGAAGGTGCCCTTGCATCTGTTATTGGTGGTCTGACAGATAAGCCGGTGATTGCAGTACCGACATCTGTGGGATATGGAGCAAATCTGGGTGGCATGACGGCTTTATTAGCTATGTTGAACAGTTGCGCCAGCGGTACCAGTGTAGTAAATATTGATAATGGATTTGGAGCTGGTTACATGGCTCACAGTATTAACTGCCTGACAGGAAAACGGGAGGAACATAAGTGAAGGACAGAAAGAAAGTATTGTATTTTGACTGCGCTTCCGGAATCAGTGGAGATATGACTCTGGGGGCATTGATTGATCTTGGGGCTGATAAAGAATTATTTTTAAAAGAATTGGAAAAGCTTCATCTGGATGGATATCAGATCGCATTTGAGACAACACAGAGAAATGCAATTACAGCAACACATGTGAATGTGATACTGACGAATCAGAACGAAGTACATGATCACAGTCACGACCACATGCACAGCCATGAACATGGACATGATCATGAACATATGCACAGCCACGAAGCACACGATCACAGCCATGACCACATGCACAGTCATGAACATGAACAGGAACATACACACGGGCATTTTCACAGAAGTTTTAAAGATATCCGCAAAATGATTCTGGAAAGTGAACTGGATGAAGAAGTGAAAGATCTGTCACTTCGAATATTTACCCGTGTGGCTAAGGCAGAGGCGAAAGTACATCATAAAGAAATAGAAGAGGTGCAATTCCATGAAGTAGGAGCAGTGGATTCTATTGTCGATATTGTGGGATGCGCAATTCTGCTTCATATGATAAAACCGGATCGAATCTGTGCTTCAGTTGTGCAGGATGGACATGGATTTATTCAGTGTCAGCATGGAATGCTTTCTGTGCCGGTGCCGGCAGTATGTGAGATTTTTGCTGGGACAGATGTGATCGTAAAACAGATTGATGTGGATACAGAGCTTGTGACACCGACAGGAGCTGCGATTATTTCAGAGATTGCCCAGTCATTTGGTACGATGCCAACAATGCAGGTAGAAAAGATCGGATGGGGCGCAGGAACGAAAATCCTGAAAATTCCGAATTTACTGAAAGTAACCTGTGGATATGAAGTGACGGAGACAGATGGTTATACAGAACAGGATGAAATCATGGTTCTGGAATGTAATCTGGATGACTGCACCGGAGAAATGCTGGGTGCAGCCATGAATATTCTGATGGAAAATGGGGCACGGGATGTATACTATACACCTGTTTATATGAAGAAAAACCGTCCTGCATGGTGTCTGACAGTTTTGGCAAAACCGGAGGATGCAGATAAGATGGAAGAATTGATGTTTCTTCATACAACCACCATTGGCATTCGCAGACATTTGGATCAGAGAACCATTTTAAAGAGAGAACAAAAGACCGTACAGACATCCTATGGGGAACTTCAGGTAAAAAGAGTAAAACTTAATAATGGATACCGGGACTATCCGGAATATGAAAGTGCAAGAAAATTAGCTGTTGAAGCGGGGAAACCGTTATGGGAGATCTTAAAAAATGATGGAGAATCTGGAGAACTTATATAAAAAGGCAGTGATAATCGCACAGGAAGCACATAAGGGACAATTGGATAAAGGGGGGAATCCCTATATTGAACATCCATTATATGTTGCTTCGCAGGTAGATACAATGGAACTGAAAATTGTTGCAGTTTTGCATGACACACTGGAAGACAGTGATATGACTGCAAATGATTTGAAAAAAGAAGGTTTTCCGGAGAGGATTGTGGATGCTGTTGTCATGTTAACACATGAAGATGGCGATGAAGAAGCATATCTGGATTATATCCGCAGAGTTGCGACGAATACGATGGCAGCCGCAGTGAAGAGAGCGGATCTTATGCATAATATGGATATGTCCAGAATTCAAAAGCCGACAGAAAAAGACTTAAAAAGAAGGGCAAAATATGAAAAAGCTTTTTGTCTGCTGGAAGAATTAATGTAAGAGTTAGTTCGAAAATATGAAAATCAGAATAAAGCAGGTACTTTTTGAAAAAAATAAAAAAAGTGCTTGCTTTTTTAAAATTTAGTGTTATAGTAGTTATAGAACAAATGAAACGAGTATTTGTTTATAGATTCCTACTACAGGAGGTGACAGATATGAATATTAATAAATTTACTCAGAAATCATTACAGGCTGTGAATGATTTGGAGAAGATCGCATATGAATTTGGTAATCAGGAAGTAGAGCAGGAGCATCTGCTGTATGCACTGATGAATCAGGAAGACAGCCTGATTAAGAAACTGATAGAGAAGATGGAGATACAGCCGCAGTATTTTGCGAACAGTATTGAATCTGCCATAGAGAAAAGAACAAAAGTATCCGGCGGCAAGCCATATATTGGCAACGACCTGAATACAGTACTGATTACAGCAGAAGACGAAGCGAAGAACATGGGCGATGAATACGTATCGGTGGAGCATCTGTTTCTTGCTATGATTCATCATCCGAGCAGAACGGTGAAAGAATTATTCCGTGAATATGGAATTACCAGCGAGCGGTTTTTGCAGGCACTTTCTACTGTGAGAGGTAATCAGCGTGTTACATCAGATAATCCGGAGGCTACTTACGATACACTGAGTAAGTATGGTCAGGAACTGGTGGAGAAAGCGCGTCAGCAGAAGATGGATCCGGTCATTGGTCGTGATGCAGAGATTCGTAATGTAGTACGTATTCTTTCCAGAAAGACGAAGAATAATCCCGTACTGATCGGTGAACCAGGTGTAGGTAAGACTGCAGTGGTAGAAGGTCTGGCACAGCGTATTGTGCGTGGAGATGTGCCGGAAGGATTGAAGAATAAGAAGATTTTTTCACTGGATATGGGTGCACTGGTAGCAGGTGCCAAGTATCGTGGTGAATTTGAGGAACGTCTGAAAGCAGTGCTGGAAGATGTGAAGAACAGTGACGGAGAGATCATCCTGTTTATTGATGAGCTGCATTTGATTGTAGGTGCAGGTAAAACAGACGGTGCCATGGATGCCGGTAATATGTTGAAGCCTATGCTGGCACGTGGTGAACTTCACTGTATTGGTGCTACTACTTTGGATGAATACAGAAAGTACATCGAGAAAGATCCTGCACTGGAGCGTCGTTTCCAACCAGTTATGGTGGATGAACCAACCGTGGAAGATACCATTTCTATTCTGCGTGGACTGAAAGATCGTTATGAGGTATATCATGGCGTAAAGATTACAGACAGTGCGCTGGTTGCAGCAGCTACGTTGTCGCAC
Source organism: uncultured Marvinbryantia sp. (assembly GCA_934373455.1). Taxonomy (GTDB): domain Bacteria; phylum Bacillota; class Clostridia; order Lachnospirales; family Lachnospiraceae; genus Marvinbryantia. The sequence goes on along the minus strand of CAKRON010000026.1, from coordinate 1,311 downwards.
CGTTATATTTCGGATCGTTTTCTTCCGGATAAGGCAATTGACCTGGTAGATGAAGCATGTGCTTTGATCAAGACGGAGTTGGATTCCATGCCGACAGAGCTGGATGAGCTGTCACGTAAGATCATGCAGATGGAGATTGAAGAAGCTGCATTAAAGAAAGAAACAGACCGTCTCAGCGCAGATCGTCTGGAAGCACTGCAGAAGGAACTGGCAGAATTGAAATCAGAATTTGCTAATATGAAGGCAAAATGGGATAATGAGAAGAATTCGGTAGAGAATCTGTCAAAGCTGCGTGAACAGATTGAGCAGATGAACAAGGATATCGAACTTGCAAAACGTAACTATGATCTGAATAAGGCAGCAGAACTGCAGTATGGTGAACTTCCAAAATTGCAGCAGCAGTTGAAGATTGAAGAAGAAAATGTGAAAAACAAAGATCTTTCTCTGGTACATGAGAGTGTGACAGAAGAAGAAATCAGTCGTATCATTTCCAGATGGACCGGTATTCCGGTATCCAAACTTACAGAGAGTGAGCGAAGTAAGATACTGAATCTGGATAAAGAGCTTCATAAGAGAGTGGTTGGACAGGATGACGGTGTACAGAAAGTGACCGATGCGATCCTCAGATCCAAAGCCGGTATCAAAGATCCTGGTAAACCAATTGGTTCTTTCCTGTTTATGGGACCAACCGGTGTAGGTAAGACAGAACTGGCAAAAGCCCTGGCGCAGAGCCTGTTCGATGATGAGCAGAATATGGTTCGTATTGATATGAGTGAATATATGGAGAAATACTCCGTATCCAGACTGATCGGAGCGCCTCCAGGATATGTTGGTTACGAAGAAGGTGGTCAGCTGACAGAGGCAGTCCGCAGAAAACCATATTCCGTTGTATTATTTGATGAGATTGAGAAAGCGCATCCAGACGTATTTAATGTACTGCTTCAGGTACTGGATGACGGACGTATCACAGATTCTCAGGGACGTACCGTAGATTTTAAGAATACGATTTTGATCATGACATCGAATATCGGATCCCAGTATCTGCTGGAAGGTATCAATGATCAGGGTGAGATCTCAGAGGATGCAGAAAAGATGGTTATGAATGATCTGCGTGCACATTTCAGACCAGAGTTTTTGAACCGACTGGATGAGATCATTATGTTCAAGCCATTGACAAAAGACAATATCGGTCATATCATTGATCTGATAATGGATGAGATTAATGGCAGATTAACCGAGCAGGAGATTTCCCTGAAACTTACAGAGGCAGGTAAGAACTTTGTCATTGAAGGTGGTTACGAACCGATGTAT
>CAKRON010000025.1 GCA_934373455.1 uncultured Marvinbryantia sp. | reverse complement strand
GTAGTTTTACAGGTAAAACATTTATGTGCAACAAATCCTGCAACGGAAAAAGAAATTTTAAAAGATGTTTCTTTTGATTTAAGAAAGGGAGAAATATTAGGTTTTGCAGGATTGATGGGTGCAGGAAGAACGGAAACAGCAATGGCTATCATGGGAGTATTAAACGCAAAAGTAACAGGTCAGATTCTGTTAGAGGGGAAGACGTTTCAGAATAAAACTCCAAGACAGGCAATTGATAATGGAATAAATATAGTAACAGAAGATAGAAAAGAACTGGGGCTGGTTTTGGATGAAGATATAAAGAGCAATATGATTCTTGCAAGCTTGGATAGAGTAAGCAAAGCAGGAGTAATTGACCAGAATAAGGTCATTCATAGTGCTAATATTTATTCAAAAAAGATGAATATCAAGGCACAGTCTTTAGAACAGCAGGTGGGAAGATTGTCAGGAGGTAACCAGCAAAAAGTAGTCATTGCCAAAGCACTGCTGACAAACCCGAAAGTATTAATTCTGGATGAACCGACACGTGGAATTGATGTTGGAGCAAAAGCAGAGATCTATCAGATTATGGAAGAATTAGTTTGTCAGGGTATGTCAATTATAATGATTTCTTCTGAATTACCAGAGGTGCTGGCAATGTCAGATCGAGTTGTGGTTATGACAAATGGTCAAATTACCGGAATTTTGGACAATAATGATCTTACACAGGAAATCATTATGCGTCATGCAACGGAGGAATAAAAATGAGTACAGGAAAAGAACAAAACGGAATCTCAGGAGCTATGAAAGCAAATATCAGATCCTATATTATGGTAATTGCACTTGTTGTATTATGGATTATATTTTCAGCTTTAACAAAAGGTGTATTCATTATGCCAAGAAACTTATCGAATCTGTTTCGACAGATGTCGACAACCGGAATTATTTCCGTTGGAATGACGCTGGTAATTATTTGTGGATATATGGATTTATCAATAGGATCTGTTGTGGGTGCAACAAGTGCGTTGGTAGCGGTTCTTGTTACGAATTTTAAGGTAAATCCAGTTATGGCAATCTTTGCTGCACTGGTTTTTGGATTATTAATTGGAGCATTTGAAGGATTCTGGACAGCATATATGAAAGTTCCGGCATTTATTGCAACACTGGGTGGTCAGTTAATTTTCCGTGGAGCAACACTTTTTATTACAAGCAGTAAATCCATTAAAGTAAATAATCCAGATATTATTTTTATTGGACAGGCATATGTACCGATGGTTATAGGAGTAGTATTTGCAGCTGTCGCAATAGTTGTAATCATTTTATCAGAGATAAGAAGCAGAAAAAACAGTGCAAAATATGAATTAGAAGTGGTGCCATTACAGAAGAGTATCAGAAAGATCGTATTATTATCCATCTTGATTGTTGCATTTATGTATGTAATGTATGCATATAAAGGTATTCCAATTTCACTGTTGATCCTGCTGGCACTGGCTATTTTAGCAGATTTTGTCCTGAAAAAAACTAAATATGGAAACAGCGAATACGCAGTGGGGGGAAATGCACAGGCAGCCAGATTATCAGGAATTGATGATAAAAAAGTTGTATTCATCGCGTTCCTGATCTTAGGTGTTACAGGTGCAATATCAGGAGTGGTGTTAACTGGTCGTTTGGCTGCTGGGATGCCGGCAAGTGGAACAGGAATGGAACTGGATGCCATTGCAGCATGCGTAATCGGAGGAATCAGTTTATCTGGTGGAAAAGGAAATGTATGGGGAGCGTTGGTTGGAGCGCTTGTAATGGCAAGCATTGCCAATGGTATGAGCTTGCTGAGTCTTCAGACCTATACACAGGATGTAATTAATGGTTTAGTTCTGATTCTAGCAGTATTTGCAGATGTTATCAGCACTAAGGCATTATCATAGAATGTATATACGGAGAGGAAAAGATGATGTACGCAATACCAGAGAATTTTTTGATAGGAACTTCTAGTAGTGCATGGCAGATAGAAGGAAATGCAGGAAAGAAACCAGAACAAAAATCATGGGCAGATTTATTTTACGAAACGAATCCGGATATATGGTATAATAAAACAGGACCGGAAAAAGCCAGTGATTTTTATCATAAATATGAGTCTGATATCGAAACAATGGCACGATTTGGAATGAATACATTTCGAATTACCATACAGTGGGCGAGATTTATGGAAGATCCAATTACAGGAAAAGTGTCGGAAGAGGCAGTAGAATATTACCATAATGTAATCCGAAAAATCAGAGAATGTAAAATGGAACCACTTGTGTCACTGGAACACTGGGACATTCCAGCAGTACTGTTTGAAAAATATAACGGATGGGTTGGAAGAGAAACAATGGAACTTTATCAGATTTATGTGGATAAAGTTTTAGAAGAATTCCATGATGAAGTAAAGATGTGGTTTGCATTTACCGAACCGAATATTCCAATTGATAATGGTTATATGGATGGAATATGGTATCCGTTTAAGCATGTACCAAAAGAAGCGTATCAGGCACATTTTCATAAAATTTTAGCAACAGCTCATGCTGTCAGAATTTCAAGAAAATATGTATCCGATGGTTGTAGAATGGGGGTTATGGTTCATATGACGCCAATCTATGCCAGAAGTGGAGAAACACGGGATGTACAGGCGGCATATTTTGCAGATCTTTTCCAAGTAAGGCTTTACTGGGATCCATATCTAAAAGGAGAATTTCCAGAAGAATTGTTAAATGAGTTGAAAAATCATGACTGCATGTTCCAATACCATGAAGGAGATATGGAAGTAATCAGAGATTACAGGGTAGATCTGTTTGGAACAGATTACTATTTCCCAATCCGTGTAAAGGCAAGGGAGGAAGCATACGCCGGAGAAGTTTTCCATCCGGAATATTATTATGAACCATGGGTAATGCCGGAAAGAAGATTTAACAGTGACAGGGGATGGGAAATTTATCCACAGGCAATCGTTGACTTTGGAATGAGAATAAAAAAAGATTATGGAAATATCCCATGGTTTATCAGTGAAAATGGCATAGGAATCGCTGGAGAAGACAGATACAGAAATGCGGAGGGAAGAATAGAAGACGATTATCGGATTAAGTTTATTCAAGATCATTTGACAGCAGCACTGCAGGTTAGGAAAATGGGATCAAACTGTTTTGGTTATTTGATATGGTCATTTGTGGATAACGTATCAGCAAGAAATGCATTTAAAAATCGTTATGGATTATTGGAACTGGATCTAGCAACTTATGAAAGAAGACCGAAAAAGTCGCTGTACTGGATGAAAGAAATTATGAGCAAACGGGAAATATAATAGGTATACTGGAGAGGGCGGAGGTAATGACAGTGAATAAAAAACTTATAGTATTAGCAGAGAAAATGAAACACAGTGATCCGACAAAAGTGAAAGCAATGGTAGGATTTGACGGATATGTAGATACTGTTACCCATCCGGTAGATAAACGTACTGGTCCGGATTCTTATATCAGAGTAAAAACATTAGCAGATTATGGTCAGAAGTTTATTGATGCTGCAGGGTTAAGCATGAATATAGAAATGGTTCCTGTAAATGCAAAAATTGGAGGGATAGGAGCAATACTTGCAAATTCACTTTCCAGTCTTGGTTTCCAGATGACTTATATTGGAGCAATGGGAAAAGAAACACTGAATCCGGTTTATTATGATTTTCAGAAAAGGGCAACGCTGTATTCCATAAGTGATCCAGGATTATCTGATGCCATAGAATTCATGGATGGAAAGGTAATCAGCAGTAAACTGGAACCATTAAAAGATGTAAACTGGGACAGTCTGATGAAAGTCCTGACTGTGCAGCAACTGTCGGACATTTTTGATTCCTGTGATTTTGTCGCATATGGTGGATGGACATTGACAATTAATGTAATGAGCATATGGGAAGGAGTGATCAGAGAGGTATTTCCGTTAATGAAGCGTCAGGATAAGGCACAGATGTTTTTTGACCTGTCTGATCCAGCAAAACGTACGTCAGAGGATATTATGGATGCCATAGAATGTATTCGTAGATATCAGGAAAAGTTCCGTGTGGGTATGGGCTTTAACGAAAAAGAAAGTTATGAAATTGTAGAATTGTTTGGAGGGAAGAAAGAAGATTTTGATTCAATTGTAGAAGTTGCGGAATTCTTAAAGGAACAGCTGGGAATTTCTTATGTGGTAATACATCCTGTGAAATGTGCATGTGGTGTAACAGAGAGCGAAAAAGCACTTGTGGAAGGTCCATACTGTGCAAATCCAAAACTTACAACCGGAGCCGGAGATAATTTTAATGCAGGATTCACACTGGGAATGATGATGGGATTCGATCTGGAAGAAGCTCTGACAATGGGAACTGCAAATTCAGGATTTTATGTAAGAAATGCACGTAGTGCAAATTATCAAGAGCTATGCGAATTTGTGAAAGAGTGGGGCGATGGGACTATAAGAGCTTAAGGATGATTTATTTCGATGCTAAACTTAATAGAAATAACATATCAGTCTGTCAACAAGTATATTTACTTGTTGACAGTTTTTTGCTTTTATAGGAACATGCCCGTCAAAGTTGGATTACAGCAGTGAGCCATGTAGTTAAATCCAGCGTATTGTATTAATATAGGAATACCGAGCAGATGGGCAATGTAACTTTATAAGAAGTGCTAACAATTCGTGTCGTGTTCTATTGGGCAAAGACTATGGAAATTGGGAAAAACTGGAAAAGAAGTAACGAAAATCCATCGGTTCCGGTATATAGGGTAGGATACCAGATGTTATAGGACAGCTTGTCCGTTGAAATGAGTGATGATACCAAAAATAGATGGAAGTGAAAGGCCACTTGAGATACCGATAGTAAGAAAAGCATGTAATAACAAAGGATACTATACTGTAGATGGGTGCAACACCGTTAAATGAGCAATATGTATTGTACAATGAAGTGGCAAAGATACTGGATGCAAAAAAAATACATATTTATAAATCTTATGTAGGAAATTACCTGACTTCAATGGATATGATGGGAGCATCCCTTGCTATAACAAAACTGGACGATGAATTAAAACGAATGCATAAAGAAATAAATGAAATACGTGAGGAATTAAAAAGAAATCTAGAAAGTATTCCAGATAGCAAGTAATAAATTCTAAGGATTTGAGAAACGGTAACGTTGCGAAAAATATCAGCGTTACCGTTTTTTCTGTATTCTTGAATTACGTTAAAATGATGTTAAGGTCAAAAGACGCCTTACGGATTGTTAAAATACAAAGATACTTCAAATTGTACTCTATGTACAGAAAAAGATACGAGAATTTTTTGAATTTGTCATGGATATTTCTGTTCGGTGGTGTTACTCTATAAGATGTGTGTTTTGGTAAGACCAATTAAGAATAGAATTTAACCACAGGGGACAGGAAAAGAGACAGAAAACACCGACCCCATGGCAGGAGGGAAAGAATATGGAACATGATAATACACAGCCACATAAACGACGAGTGCGCTATAAAGGAACACATCCTCGGAAATTTGAGGAAAAATACAAAGAGTTGAATCCGGAAAAGTATGCGGATACCGTTGCGAAAGTAATCAGCAAAGGCAGCACCCCGGCAGGAATGCATATTTCAATTTGTGTGAAAGAGATTCTGGATTTTTTGCAGATTCAGCCTGGGCAGAAGGGACTGGATGCAACACTGGGATATGGTGGTCATAGTCGTAAGATGCTGGAATGCCTGAAAGGGCAGGGACATTTATATGCACTGGACGTGGATCCGATTGAGATTGTGAAGACAACGAAGCGGCTGGAAGAAGCGGGATACGGACCGGATATTTTTACTTCTATTCAGGAAAACTTTGCCAATATTGATCGAATCGGTGCAGAATATGGACCGTTTGATTTCTGTATGGCAGACCTGGGAGTATCGTCCATGCAGATTGATAATCCGGAAAGAGGATTTTCCTATAAATTAGATGGTCCGTTGGATTTGCGATTAAATCCACAAAAAGGGGTGTCTGCAGCACAGAGATTACGTGAAGTAACAAAAGATGAGCTGGAAGGTATGCTGGTGGAAAATTCTGATGAGCCATATGCAGATAAAATTGCAGCAGAGGTTGCAAAGACATTCCGTAAGGGACAAAAAATAGAGACAACCACAGATCTTCGGGAAACAATTGAAAGAGCTCTTTCTTTTCTGCCGGATAATAAGGAAAAGAAAGACATTCTAAAGAAAACCTGTCAGAGAACATTCCAGGCACTTCGTATAGATGTAAACAGTGAATTTGAAGTGCTGGAAGCATTTCTGGAAAAGCTGCCGGATATCATGGCACCGGGAGGACGTATTGCGATTCTGACTTTTCATTCCGGAGAAGACAGGCTGGTGAAGAAAGCATTTTATTCTTATTATAAAGCAGGAATTTTTCAGGACATTTCAAAAGAAGTGATTCGACCGTCTGCGGAAGAATGCAGAGCTAATGGCCGGGCAAGATCTACAAAAATGCGTTGGGCAGTCAAGGCATAACGGAAAGGAAGTAATAGAATTATGAAGTATCTCAGACAATTTATGATTATTTTACTGGTTTCTTTTGCAGGAGAATTGTTGAAATATATAATGCCATTTCCGGTACCGGCAAGTATCTATGGTTTGATTATTTTATTTGTTCTTCTGGAAACAGGGATTTTAAAGCTGGATGCAGTCAAAGAAACGTCTGTATTCCTCATAGAAATAATGCCGTTAATGTTTATTCCGGCAGGAGTAGGGCTGATGGAATCCTGGGGAGATTTAAATAGTATGCTGGTGGAAGTAATCGTAATTATTCTGGTTTCTACAGTGTTGGTTATGGGAATATCAGGAAAGGTGACAGAGCTGGTACTAAAGCGTACTGCCACTCGGAAAGGAGCGAAAAAAGATGAATGATATGATGCTGGAATCCTTATTTTTTGGTGTATTAGTCAGCTGTGTTACGTATGAGCTGGGAGGATGGCTGAAAAAAAAGACAAAAATATCGCTGATTAATCCATTGTTGTTTTCCATTGTGGCAGTGATTGCGATATTGCTGGCATGCCACATTGACTATAATACGTATTACGAAGGGGCAAAATATCTGAGTTATCTGCTTACACCGGCGACGGTATGTTTAGCTGTTCCGCTTTATGAGCAGGTAGAACTGTTGAAAAAGAATATCGTTGCAATTATAGCAGGAATCATATCCGGTGCACTGACAAGTGTTACTTGTGTACTGGTATTGGCAATGATCTTTCATTTTTCCCATGAACAGTATGTCACACTGCTTCCAAAATCCATTACAACTGCAATAGGAATGGGAGTGTCTGAAGAACTGGGAGGATTTGTCACAATTACAGTTGCTGTAATTATTATAACCGGAATTGTGGGAAATATCATTGCAGAGTATGTATGTAAACTGTTTCATATTACAGATCCGATTGCAAAGGGAATCGGAATTGGATCAGCTTCCCACGCTATTGGAACGGCAAAAGCGATGGAAATGGGTGAGATAGAAGGTGCTATGAGCAGTCTTTCGATTGCAGTATCCGGAATTATTACAGTGGTACTTGCAGCTGTTTTTGCAGGAATCTATTAAGACATATTTTGTTTGCATTGTTTTCACAAATTAAACACATATTTCCTATAATATTAGTTTCAGAAACAAGGAAGAGAGATCAGAAAGATCAATCTTATAAAATAAAAGAGACTTACCACAAAGGAGGTATGGATTATGAATAAAGCAAGAAAATTAGGTATCGCTCTTGCAGTGATTACAATAACAGGAACAGCTGGTACGGCGATTGGTGTGAATACTTATAATGAAAGAATGGCTGGTGTGAAAGCCGAAGAAACAACGGAAGCGCAGACCGATACAAGCGGTATTACACTTGGTGCTGATACTTCCACAGAGGCAGAGACGACGGCATCAGATGATGCCAGTTATCTTCCGAATGTAAAGGCGATTGCACAGAATGCAATGCCATCTATCGTAGCGATTACCAACCAGAGCAAAGAGACCATTCAGTTCTGGGGTCAGGAATACGAACAGGACAGTGAGAGCACAGGCTCAGGTATTATTGTTGGAAAGAGCGATACAGAACTTCTGATTGCTACAAACAATCACGTAGTACAGAATGCAGATCAACTGACTGTCCTCTTTAGCGCAGATACAGAGAATGAAGAAGACAAGATGGTGACAGCACAGGTTAAAGGTACAGATTCATCCTTGGATCTGGCAGTAGTTGCAGTAAAACTGGAAGATATTCCAGAAGATGTCATGGATCAGATCAAAGTAATTGAAATCGGTGATTCAGATGAAGTTGGTGTAGGTGACTGGTCGATTGCCATTGGTAATGCACTTGGATATGGACAGTCTGTAACATTTGGTATTATCAGCGCATTGGATCGTGAAGTTACTCTTTCCACAGATAATGGTGAGATTACACAGAATATGATTCAGACAGATGCAGCGATCAACTTTGGTAACAGCGGTGGAGCTCTTTTGGATGAAAATGGTCGTCTGATTGGTATCAACTCTGCAAAGGCATCCAGTACCGGTGTAGAAGGTATGGGATATGCGATCCCTATCAATACAGCAAAATCTGTAATTGAAGATCTGATGAATCAGACTACAAGAACAAAGGCAGATGCAGATAAGGCAGGAGCACTCGGTGTTCGTGTGACAAATGTATCGGAAGAAGCAAGACAGATGTATAACATTCCGGCAGGTGCCTATGTATATGAAGTAACAGATGGCAGTGCTGCAGCAGAAGCAGGTATTAAGCAGGGCGATATCATTACGAAGCTGGATAAGACAACAGTCAGCTCAATGAGTGAGCTGCTTGATAGAATGCAGTATTATGAAGCTGGCGAGACTGTGGATGTTACAGTTAAGAGAGCTGGCGACAATGGATATCAGGAACAGGTAATCTCTGTAACACTTCAGGCAAAAGAATCAACAGATAGTAGCACTTCTGATGATTCTTCACAGGATGAGGAAAGCACAGAAGGTCTTCAGGATGGACAGCCGAATGAAGAAGGATGGCTTCAGATCCCTGACGAAAGCGAGACACAGCCTGGAAGAAAGTCAACAGGATTTGGATTTCTGTTCTAAGATCCTTTTACGATAGATAAGAAGTATTTTTCAATTTTTTATACCCTCCCTTTTATGAATATGATATATGAAAAGTCCGGATCATTATGATCCGGGCTTTTTGTATCAGATGTGAGATGACTCTCACCTCTTCAGGTGGCGAAAAACATTGTTTTTCTAAGCCGGTCTTAAAGAAATATTAAGAATTCCCAAAAATCTTTAAGAAACATAACATATCCTGTTCACATTTCGTAATTAAAATATAACATGTACATGAAAAAAGGAGGAAGATTATGCGTAATAAAAAACTTTGGCTTACGTCATGTATCCTGGCGGCAGGTCTTACCATGAATATTGCAAGTTGTGTAAGTGCAGAAGATGCAGAAACAGGAGATCTTATTTTTGCACAGTGTGAAGAATATATCAACGTTCGTTCAGAAGCAGATGAAAATAGTGAGGTAGTAGCGAAGCTGTATAATGACGCAGCAGCAACAGTAGAAGAGACGGAAGATAATGGATGGTACAAGATTACGTCTGGAAATGCTGTAGGATATGTAAAAGCAGAATATTTTGCAACCGGCGAGAAGGCACAGGAGATTGCCAGTCAGGTTGGATATAATGTGGCAGTAGTCAATGCAGAGGCTTTGAATATCAGAACCGCACCATCTGAAGAATCGGATGTAATTGATGTGGCAGGACAGTCTGATGAACTGGAAGTCGTAGATACCAGTGAAGGCTGGGCGACCGTAGCACTTGGTAATGATGTATATGGATTTATCCATCCGGACTATTGCCAGTATAAGACCTATTATCCGACTGCAGTGACATTGGAAGAAGAAGCAGCAAGAGAAGCAGCTTTAAGACGTGCAGAAGAAGCAAAAGCGCAGGCGGCAGAACAAAGCAGTGCGGAAGGAACTACATATGAAGAAACAGCAGAGACCGATGCATCTTATGTAGAAGAGACACCAGAGACAGATCCGTCTTATGCAGAAGAGACCCCAGAAACAGATCCGTCTTATGCAGAAGAGACCCCAGAAACAGATCCGGCTTATACAGAGACTCCGGAAACGGATCCGACCTATACAGAGACTCCGGAAACAGATCCGATCTATACAGAGACTCCGGAAACAGATCCGATCTATACAGAGACTCCGGAAACAGATCCGATCTATACAGAGACTCCGGAAACAGATCCAACCTATACAGAGACTCCGGAGACAGATCCGACCTATACAGAAACCCCTGAGACGGATCCGACCTATACAGAGACTCCAGATACAAGCAGTGATAGTTCACTGGGACAGGCAATTGCCAATTACGCAGTTCAGTTCGTAGGAAATCCATACGTATATGGCGGCACTAGCCTGACAAATGGAGCTGACTGTTCCGGATTTACCCAGTCTGTAATGGCTAATTTCGGTATTTATCTTGCCAGAACAGCAGCAGATCAGTCATATGGTGGAACATCCGTATCCATCAGTGATATTCAGCCGGGAGACTTGCTCTTCTATTCAGATGGAGGCGGCATCAGCCATGTAGCAATGTATATCGGCGGTGGACAGATTGTACATGCAGCAACAGAATCACAGGGAATCATCATTTCAAATTATAATTATGATGCTCCGGTTTGCGCAGCAAGATATTGGTAAAATCAGATAATGAACAGCCTTGAGAGACATTCTTTCAGGGCTGCTTTTTTGTTTCATACAATTGCATTTCCTGCTATATAAAAGCCTCCGGCAGGATGCGCAGGATTGTCAAAAAAGGGAAAATATTGTATACTGGCGAGGACAAGTACTGATAAAGAAAGGCATAGAACGATGGACATTCGAGCAATTCGGTATTTTATGGAAGTGGCAAAGGAATTGAACATTACCAGAGCAGCGGAAAATCTGCATATCGCACAGCCGCCTCTGTCCCGCCAGATTCACCAGCTGGAGGAGGAACTTGGAGTACAGTTATTTGAACGAAAGAAGAAAAGATTACAGCTTACGGAAGTAGGACAGCTGCTGATTCATCGAGGGGATCAGATCCTTACGCTGGTGGAAAAGACAGAGGACGAAATACGTACATTTGGAAAATGTGTGACCGGAACATTGTATCTTGGCACGGTGGAAGGAAGTGCACCAAGACTTCTGGCTCAGTGGGTAGCAGAATTTTCCTGTCGCTATCCGGAAGTGCAGTATAATCTTTGGAACGGAAGCAGTGATGATGTGATTGATCGTCTGTCTAAGGGGCTGTGTGATTTGGCTGTGATAGCGGCGCCGTATGACAGTGAAAGATGGACGGGAATCCAGGTAGGGGCTGAGCCATGGGCGGCATTGATCCCGCATGATCATCCACTGGCGCAGAAACCGGGAGATTTTGTAACACTGGAGGAACTCTCCGGAGAGCCGTTGATTATTCCGTCTCGGAAATCCAGAGCGAAAGAAATTATTGGCTGGTTTACGAAGAATGGAAAGGAACCCAAAGTTCTTTGCAGAATCAGTAATTACATGAATGCATTTGCACTGGTAAAGGCAAAAGTTGGCATCGCGATATTTCCGGCAACTATGGATTTCGGAATGACGCATACAGAGGTGGTGACGAAGACGATTATAAATTCGGGAAATCAGGCAGAGTATATGTTGGTTTGGGATAAAGGCCGTAAACTGGAAGGGCTGGTAAAGCGCTTTGTGAAATGTGTAGAGGAGATACTGGAAAAAGAAAAGGAGACAAAACGTTAAGAAATATGAGCAGAAAATATCAATTGATCGCACTTGATATGGATGGGACAGTTTTGAATGATGAAAAACAGATAGACAAAGAGACGAAAGAAGCCATTCAGGATGCGTTGGCAGCTGGTGTGGAAGTGGTGTTCTGTACAGGAAGAAGCCTTGCTGAGATGCGTGATATTCTGGTGCAATTCCCAAACATGAATTATCTGTGCGGCGAAAGCGGAGCTTTGGTTGTGGATCTGAAGAATGGGAAGATATTACATCGTGATGAGATAGACAGGCAGACCTCGGAACTGCTTATGGAAGCCAGTCAAAGAAAAGATGTGATGGTTTGTACATTTAGTGAAGGCGTATGCTGGGTAAAGCGAGAATGCATGCTCCGGATGGATCATTATCAGATGGAGCCGTATCAGAAAATATATGAGAAGATTTGCCGTACACTGGAAAGTGACGTGCTGGAGACTTTGCTTGAAGAAAATAGACCAATAGAAAAAATCAATCTGTATCATACCGGCAGACAGGAACGTCTGGAGACGAGAAAATGGCTTGCCGGGCAGCAAATAAAAGCAGAGATGGTGGATTCTGAAATTAGTTCTCTGGAATGTTCACCTCTGGGAGTCAGTAAAGCTACCGGGTTAAAAAACCTCTGTGCAAAGCTGGGAATTGGGCTGGAACAGGTTGTAATGGTCGGCGACGCAGATAATGATATAGAGGCAATGAAAGTGGCTGGTCTGGCTGTTGCCATGGGAAATGCGAATGAACATGTAAAAAAAATCTGTGATCTGGAAGTGGCAGATAACAATCATCAGGGTTGTGCCCAGGCAATTCGCCATGTGGTATTTGGAGGAGAAAATGATTAAATTGATAGTATCCGATGTAGATGGAACATTACTGCCGGAAGGAACGGCAGATTTGAATCCGGAGTTATATGATGTAATTCGAGAGTTGAAAGCAAAAGGAATTGTATTTGCAGCGGCAAGCGGGCGTCAGATGAACAGCGTACAGCATGTTTTTGAACCAGTGAAAGATGATATTTATTTTATTACAAATAATGGTGGATATGTGTCTTATCAGGGAGAGGTATTGGCGTGCAGATCAATTGCTGCGGATACTGTTCGAGATATCATAACTTATATCCGGGGTATGAAAAATACCTTTTATCTGGTGACATCACCGAAAGCTGATTATACAGACAGCAAAGATTCTCAGATGCTGAAATGGTTAAGAGAGGGGTATCAGATTTCCATTGAGGAACTGGATGATGTGTTGAAATTAGAACAACCACTGGTGAAAATATCTGCCTATGTAGAGGATCAGGATGCAGGAGTGGCGGCTGAACCGGCGAAGAAGGTGTTTGCCGGAAAAGCAACGGTTACGGCAGCTGGTGAGCATTGGATTGATTTTACAGCGCCTGGAGCAGAGAAAGGAAATGCACTGATGGAACTTCAGAAGAAACTGGGTGTCAGACCGGAAGAAACAATGGCATTTGGAGATAATCATAATGACATCAGTATGTTGAAATGCGCAGGAGAAAGTTATGCTGTGGCTGATGCAAGAGAAGAGGTAAAAGCAGTATGCCATCATATTCTTCCGGATGCAAATAAAAACAGTGTATTAAATGTACTGAAGACACTGTTATAGAGAAAGGCTGGAAGAAGATGAGATATACGGTACCGGATTATTATAAGAAATTCCAATGTCTGGCTGGAGTCTGTCCTGCCACATGTTGTGCAGGATGGCAGATTGTGATAGATGAAAAATCATTAGCAAAATATCGAAAAGTGAAAGGAAATTTTGGGAATCGAATTCGCAATTCCGTCAACTGGAAAGAAGACACTTTTTTACAGTATGAAAAGAAACGCTGCGCATTTTTAAATGAAGATAATTTATGTGATATGCATATAGAAGCAGGACCGGAAATGATGTGTGCAACCTGCCGGAAATATCCGCGGCACATAGAAGAATTTGAAAATGAGAGAGAAGTTACGCTGTCCATGTCCTGCCCGGCTGTAGCTGGTTTGATCCTTGGAAAGCAGGAACCGGTAGCTATGCGGAGTGCAGAAGATGAAAAAGAAGAGGAAGAAGATGGATTTGATTTCTTTTTGTATTCTGCACTTCAGGATACCAGAGCGGCTATGATAAGAATCCTCCAGAACAGGGAAAATCCTGTGCATATGAGAATGGCATTGGCTCTGGTGCTGGCTCACGATGTGCAGAATCGGATTCATGCAGGAAAAACGTTTGATATAGAAAATTATCTGGAACGTTTTCAGACGCCCCAGTCACAGGCGAAAATACAGAGAAAGATTATGTCTGAATCATGCAGCAATCAGGCAGAAAATCTGTTGAATCTGCCGGATGAATGGGAAGTTCTGGATGATGGATGGAAAAAGGACATAAAGATCTGGAAAAACTGTGCTCAGCTTTGTTCCCCGGGACATATACCGGAGAATGAGATAGAGCAGATGGTGGTATATTATGTATATACTTATTTTTGCGGTGCAGTATATGACGGAGATGCACTGGCAAAAACGAAGATGGCAATTGTCAGTACCCTGATCTGGGAGGAACTTTGCAGAGCCTGTGAAGCTCAAAAAGGAGAACACTTGGAGTTTGAAGACAGAGTACGTCTGGCATATCGCTATTCAAGAGAACTGGAGCATTCAGATCTCAATTTAAATAAGATGGAAGAGCAGATGAACAAAAGAGAGGAAGCTTCTTTTGGCAGCCTGATGGAGCTGTTGGCGCATCGGGAAAGTTGACAGAAGCAGTTGATTCACCTATAATGATTAGTTAGTGAGAAATTAGCACAATCAGGGAATGTTTGAATAGAAAGAAGGAATGAACATGACAAAGGTAGATATTATTTCAGGATTTTTAGGAGCAGGAAAGACAACGCTGATCAAGAAGCTGCTGAAGGATGTATATGCAAACCAGCAGGTAGTGCTGATTGAAAATGAGTTTGGCGAGATTGGTATCGACGGAGGTTTCCTGAAAGAAGCAGGTATCAACATCACAGAGATGAATTCCGGCTGCATTTGTTGTTCTTTAGTAGGAGATTTTGGTAAAGCACTGAAGGAAGTGACGGAAAAATATCATCCGGATCGTATTATCATCGAACCATCCGGAGTAGGCAAATTATCCGACGTAAGAAAAGCAGTAGAGGATGCGGCAGAAGCAGCACATCTTGAAGTGAATAGTCTGATCACAGTGGCAAACGCTGCCAAGATTAAAATGTATATGAGAACTTTTGGAGAGTTCTATAACAACCAGGTAGAAAATGCAGGGGCTATTATTTTAAGCAGAACACAGAGTATGACAGAGGAAAAGCAGATGGAAGCTGCAGCACTTGTACGTGAGAAGAATCCAAATGCTGTTATTATTACCACACCATGGGATGAGCTGACAGGTCAGCAGATTCTGGATGCAGTTGAAGGAACTCATTCTTTAGCAAAAGAACTGATGGAAGAACATGAGCATGAACATCATCATCACGATGGAGAATGTGGATGCGGACATCACCATGACCACGACCATGAAGAACATGAACATCATCACGATGGAGAATGCGGATGCGGACACCATCATGACCATGAAGAACATGAACATCACCACGATGGAGAATGTGGATGCGGACATCACCATGACCACGACCATGAAGAACATGAACATCATCATGACGGAGAATGTGGATGCGGACATCACCATGACCACGACCATGAAGAGCATGAACATCACCACGATGGAGAATGCGGATGTGGACATCACCATGATCATCACCATCATCACGCAGATGAGGTGTTTACTTCATGGGGAAAAGAGACTCCACGTAAGTACAGCAAAGAAGAACTGGAGCATATCCTGAAAACATTAAATGAATCAGAAGAACTGGGTATGGTACTGAGAGCAAAAGGTATGGTACCTTGTACAGATGGAACCTGGATGCATTTTGATCTGGTACCGGGCGAATATGAGATCCGTACCGGGGCAGCAGATTATACAGGAAGACTTTGCGTAATTGGTTCCGGTTTAAAAGAAGATAAATTAGAAGAACTGTTTCTTCTGAAATAAGAAAAGGGGAAATTATGCAGAAAATTCCAGTATATATGATCACAGGGTTTCTGGAGAGCGGAAAAACCAGTTTTCTTCAGGATATTGTGACGGATGAAGACTTCACAGAGGGTCAGCGCTGCCTGCTGATCGTTTGCGAAGAAGGTGAAGTTGAATATAATAATGAAGATCTTTGCGGCAATAATATTACGATGATTACAGTGAATGAAGAAGAAAAGATGAACACAGATTTTCTTAAGTATTGTATTCGTCAGTACACACCAAAGAAGATTTTTATTGAAATGAACGGAATGTGGGATTATAAATGGGTATTTGAATGGGGACAGATGGAACGTCTGGTGCTTGCTCAGGTAATTACACTGGTTGATGGAAGTACGTTCCCTGTATATCTCAATAACATGCGAAGTCTGTTCAGCAATATG
The DNA here is from genome assembly GCA_934373455.1 of uncultured Marvinbryantia sp. Classification (GTDB taxonomy): domain Bacteria; phylum Bacillota; class Clostridia; order Lachnospirales; family Lachnospiraceae; genus Marvinbryantia. Next base: position 11,302 of record CAKRON010000025.1, on the reverse strand, counting down.
TTCCAGTATACAGAGATGGTGATCTTTAATCGCTGCACAGAAAGCATGGATCTTCATTCTTACCGCAGAACAGTGCGCAGTTTGAATCCACAGGCAATGGTATATTTTGAGGCATATGACGGAGAACCGATTGATCCGGGTGCAGAAGTACCACCGTTTGATTTTAATGCAGATGTGATTGACATTGAAGATATGGATTACGGATTGTGGTTTTTGGATGCATCCGATAATCCGGAACGTTATGAAGGGAAAACCGTTCGTTTTCTGGCTAAAGTTATGAAGTCCAGGAGAATGCCGGAGGGCATGATTGTTCCCGGAAGAAATGCCATGACCTGTTGTGCAGATGACATTCGTTTTATCGGATATCTGTGCAAGGCCGATTTTGTTAAAGAGCTGAAGACACGTCAGTGGATTTATCTGACGGCAAAGATTCATTATGAATATCAGAAGGATTATGGTGAAGAAGGACCGGTGCTGTATGGCATCAGTTATGAACCGGCAGAAGCACCAGAAGATGATCTTGTATATTTTAATTAAAAAAACAGGCTGTCCATTTTATTGGACAGCCTGAATTTTTATACCCGATGACCTTTCGCAATGTATAATGGGAAAGTATCGGCACCTTTCATTTCTTTACCGGAGCTGATGACTACTTTTTTATCTGTGATGGTGTAGTCTACTCTGGCATCTTCTTCGATTACGGTATCCTGCATCAGAATACAATTCTTTACAACAGCACCCTTGGCAATTTTTACACCTCTGAATAAGATACTGTTTTCCACATGACCTTCGATGACACAACCGTCAGCAACCATGACGTTGGATGCTTCGGAACCGGAAATGTATCTGGTTGGGTTATCGTCACGAATCTTAGTATAGATTGGATTGCCGGAGAACAGAGCATCCAGGTTTTCATCATCCAGAAGTTTCATGTTTTCGTTAAAATAAGATCTCATATCACTGATACGTGCTGCATAACCTTCGTATTTGAAGCCCTGTACATTGAGGGATTCCAGATTTGGAGCAAGTACATCACGTTCAAAGTATACCTGACCGCGGACAAATGCAGTATTGATCATATCGATCAGCTTTTTACGTTCAATACAGTAAATATTCATAGAGAAGTTCTGTACTCCTGTGTCACGCGGGTTGATATAGATTTTGCTGATTCTTGTACCAGTTAAAGCAAATGTATAATACAGACCTCTGTCATTTGCAGTATGTTTTAATGCACTTGCAGGAAGTTCTTCTGCAATATAAGCAGCAGTGACATCTGCATTGTTGTCAATGTGAGCCTGGAGCATAGCCTTGAAGTCAAAATTTACAGCAATATTGGCATCAGAAAGGAATACATATTTTTCGGTCTGATGTCTTAAAAATTCAAGAACGTTGGCCAGAGCTTCTACATGACCGGTAAACAGCTTGTTCTGCTTTTCAGCATATGGAGGAATAATATGAAGGCCACCGTTTTTTCTTGTTAAATCCCATTCACGTCCGGAACCAAGATGGTCCATCAGGGAAAAGTAATTGTTACGTACTAACACGGTTACGTTGCTGATGCCACAGTTAACCATGCTGGAAAGAATAAAGTCAATCATACGATAACGGCTTGCAAAAGGGATGGAAGCCATCAGACGTACATTGGATAATTCCGGAACCAAAGCGTCATAACTGTTTGGAAAAATAATACCAAGTGCACTTGTACTGGATGCTAACATATTTCTTCACCACCTTCTACATTTTCTCTTACCATTGCATTTGGACCAACTATAGCGCCATCTCCAATGGATACGCCAGGACCGACTGTGGCAACGCCTTTTTCGGTCTCGGTTGGAGCTGCACCGACAATTGCATTTTCGCCAATAACAGCCTTTTCAGCAATAATACAGTGGCGTACAACAGCACCGGATTTGATAACGGAACCGCCCATAACTACAGCGTCTTCTACAATCGCACCGTCTTCAACTTTTACGCCGGAGTATAAAACAGAATGTTTTACTGTACCGTGAATACGGCATCCGTCTGTGATCATGGAGTTTTCAACAATGGCACCGGCAGCAATCTTATGACCAGTCATACCGCTGTTACGGCTGAAGATTTTCCAGTCATCATCAAAAAGGTTGATTCCACTGTGTTCCGGGTCCAGAACTTCCATATTAGCTTCCCACAGGGAAGAGATAGTTCCAACATCTTTCCAGTAACCACTGAAATGATATGCATACATGCGACGTTCGTCACGAAGAAGGTTTGGAATAATGTTATTACCAAAGTCATTTTCAGACTGCGGATCTGCTTCGTCTTCTTCCAGATATTTTTTAAGAACATCCCAGTTAAATATGTAGATACCCATAGAAGCCAGATTAGACTTTGGATGAGCCGGTTTTTCCTGGAATTCTGTAATTTTGTCGTCTTCGTCAGCAACCATCAGACCAAAACGTGAAGCTTCGTCCCATGGCACTTCCATAACTGCAACAGAAAATTCTGCATTCTTTTCTTTGTGGAAGCGAAGAAAATCACTGTAATCCTGTTTGCAGATCTGATCTCCGGACAGGATAATTACGTACTTTGGATTGTAACGTTCAATAAAAGAAATGTTCTGATAAATTGCATTGGCAGTACCTTTATACCAGTCAGAACCAGCTGCCTGCTGATAAGGTGGGAGTACGTGAACACCGCCGTGAACACGGTCAAGATCCCATGGCTGACCATTTCCAATATATTCGTTCAGAACAAGTGGCTGATACTGAGTCAGTACACCGACAGTATCAATACCAGAGTTTACGCAGTTCGATAATGGAAAATCGATAATACGATATTTTCCGCCAAAAGGAACCGCTGGTTTTGCCAGATTCTGGGTCAGAGCGTATAATCGGGAGCCCTGTCCACCGGCAAGAAGCATTGCTATTATTTCTTTTGCCATTTCTCATAATCCCCCTAAAATATCATGGATATAATATATTGTAGCACAAATTGAACAAAAAGGAATAGGTTTTTTGTATAATTTTTGTAAAAAGTATGTCAAATTGTGTCAAAAATTTAATGTAATATTTTTCTCGTACTGTGTTTTTAGGAAAAAATATGATAGAATATTTCCAGATATTCTTATATCAGATGTGAAATGACTCCCACCTCTGTAGGTGGTGAGCAACAAATCAGTATCAGTGGTGGGAGTCAATCCCCATCTGATATAGCCTCCGGCAGGATTGCAGAGATGCGCAGAAGAAATATGTCATGCATTGCATGACGCGCATCTCGCAGCAAGAATGCCGAGGCATTCTTGAAAAAGGAGTGAGAGACATGATTACGTTGTTTGTAACCCTGCTGGCAGGTATCACATCGTTGATGATCGGATTGTTTGTCGGAGGACTGTGGCTGGCTTTTTATATCTGGGAATCGCTGGAGTTTTACTGGCTGTTTAAGATATGCGGCTATAACAATGCCTGGATGGCATGGATTCCGATTTTGAGATATTACGCGCTGGCAGAAGTGACCGGGGATGCAACAGGACAGAACAGACTATATTTGATCAATCGGGATATATCCACTGATTTATTCCGATTCTGGCCGATTCTGACACTGGTAGTTTCGAGAATCGAAAGTGTAGGAGGAATTCTGGAACTGATTTTAACGATTCTTTGTCTGGGAAGCAGTTTTACTACTATTTACAGTAAATTCGAAAACAGACATCCAGATGAAGTGAAAGTGATTGGATATTTGTCGGGATGGATTCCACTGATTGGAATTATAAAGCTGACGCAATATAAGCATCGACAGTATTGATAAAAAAGTGGAGCCGCTGGAAAACGGCTCCTGGAGAGTGTATTTATTATATATGAGATAATAAGCAAAAATCTCTTATCTGAGTACACTATAACATGAAAGAAAAAAAATTTGAAATATTTAGTTTGAATGGTATATGATACCTTTTAGGTATGATATGGAGCGTGTGTGAACCAGGTTTTAGCGATGAAATAGCCTGCTTCAAATACCAGAATACCGCCAATGATATCAATAAACACATGTTGTTTAACGAGGAGAGTAGAAGCAAATACACACAGAGACATCACGATGGTAACCGGAAGGTACCAGCGTGGTGTTTTTTTCATGCAAAGAGCCGCATGTATGCAGCACCAGCTTTCCAGACAGTGAATGGATGGAAAAAGATTTACCGGTGCATCAATCTGATAAATCAGACGCACCAGCTGCTCGCAGATTCCATTTCCTGTGACTTCCGGACGTGTCAGTGTAGTTGGCCAGAAAAGAAAGAAAATCAGACAGAACACTTTGGAAATAGCGTCACCGTACACAAATCGAAAACAAAAAGATTTCCCTTCTCTGGCAATCAACAGATAATTTATAATCCATTGGAGAAAAGCCAGAATATAGAAGATAATAAAAGGTGGAAAAAAAGGAATCCGGTCATCAATTGGCGAAGAAAGAGAATGAAACGTGAGAAAATTTCGCAGGCCGGAGGTACCCAGATAAATCGTAAAATTGGCAGTCAGCGCAACGATCAGTGGTTTTATGGCATAATCAGGAATAAGTTTTTGAATCCATTTTCGCATAGGCAATTGTTTCCCCCATTTTTACCGGTGTTTCCACACCGTTTTTAGAATGTAAAGAAATATCTTCACGGAGAGATACTTTCCCTTTTTCAGTGAGTACGATAATAGTAGATCCGCCATATTGGAAAAAGCCTTTTTCCTGTCCGCGGATGACCATGCCGGAATCCTTGTGATTTACAATCCGCCCTACCAGCATGGCACCTACTTCCATCTGTAGAAGCGTCCCAAGATGAGGCGATTGAATCAGGGTGTATTCACGGCTGTTTTCGGTAAAGACCGGAATGTCATGCAAAGCAATCGGCTGTACCGTATGAAGATGACCGTCTATAGAACGATTGCTGCTTTTTCTTCCGGAATCCACATAGCAGTAGCGGTGATAGTGATTGACACAAAGACGGAAGACAAAACAGTAACCGTCGTTGTAGCGCCTGGCAAGATTCGAATCTGCCAGTAAAGAAGAAATCGTATAATGGCTCTGCTTCACAGGAAGCACGGTATCTTCGTTGATTTTCCAAACAGAAAGAAGTCCATCGCATGGAGCAGCCAGATGAAATGGATCTTTATCCATTGGACGCAGATTCGGTTTTATTTTTCTGGAAAAAAAATCATTGAAACTGTGTATAGAATTTAGCTGATAGTCTGACAGACATATTTGATTTTTTCGGGTAAAGGGTTTGATCAGACAGTAAGAAAGCGGACTGTCCAGAAATCGGCCACATACTTTTGAAATACCGGGTTTTGTCAGAACTTTCAGCACCATACGACCGGGAGCCGTATGGTAGAGAAATTCAAGTGAAGTCATTATCTTGGACCTCCTGTTTTTAAGAAAACCAGAATGAGTGTCAGAATGATAAATTCCAGTGCGCCGAAAAAGATCATCAGAGCAATCTGCTTGTTTTGTGGTTTCTTGATATGTATTTTGGATAAGAATAAAAATCCCATTACGATCAGTACACCAAAATACAATAAAGTCAGATCAGCACTGATAAATACGTGTAAGAGCAGTACCGCCGGAAATATAAGAGCAGCGCTGGTGACTGGAAGACCCAGGTATATTTTTTCACCATTTTCATCGCGGTTCTGATCCTCTTCTTCCAGTACATTAAAGTATGCCAGACGAATCATGGCGGCAAGTACATAAAAAGCGGCAATGACAGTTAAAATAACCTGGAAAAATACAGGTTTTGCCTGAAGGCGGGTGAGGTGAATACTTGGCTGTGTGGTATATTGCAGGCTGCAGCGCAGCATGGCGATACCGATACAGGCAGGAAGTACACCGAAAGCAACCAGATCAGAGAGAGAATCAATCTGGATTCCAAAAAGCTTTTCCTGAGAGGTGCGGTTCTTCTTACTGCGGGCAACTTTACCGTCGAAAGTATCACACAAACCGGAAAAGAGCAGAAAGAACATGCCCAGATAAGGATGACCGATACCATTTAAGCAGACAATGATGCCTGATGCTCCGGATAAAAGAGACAAATACGTTAAAATCACTGTGTAATCATAAAATCCAATCATTCTTTTTTATTATTCCCCCGTTTTCTTTTTTTTAGCAGAAGATATCCTAATCCGGTTGTGATCATACTGATCATCATGCAGACATAAAAGGACAATCCCCGGCTTAGTATTTCCAGGCGGTAAGCCTGGTCTTTTGTCATAAGTTCCATATAGCCGTTTAGCATCAGATAGTCAGTAACACCCATAGAACCTGGTACAGGTACACTGTTGGAACCAAGTACGACATATATCTGTGTGGCAAAAAGTTCCATGATTTTGGAAGGATTTCCGTGTATAGCACAAAAAGTAAACACAGTAACCATAAGCTGTGACAGCCGCTGTAAGAGATTCAGCAGGTAAACCTGTGCCAGCATCTTTTTTTTGCCAAAAATCAGATCTACACATTCACTGTATTCTGTTAAGGCCTGATCCAGCTTATGCCGGATTTTCGCTGCAATATGCCGACAGTGAAGCCGTTCCAGAATCGAAGCACATCCAAGTGCCAGACGCTGGAGTAACCGCTGCCTGCGAAGAAGCAGATAAAACAAAAATGTCAGACCGATTAAAGTAAAGATTCCGATGATGATAAGAACTTTGCAGATCGGACTGAAATGAAGAAAGATCTCCGGAAACAGTAGAATTGCAAAGAGACCAATTGTAAAAATGGCCATCGTATACATGATCAGATTCAACAAAAGTGCAGCCATGACAACAACAGCCGGTATGCCGTCGTTTATCATAAAAAATGCGCTGGCCGGCTGTCCGCCTGATGCAGAGGGTGTAACAGCAGAAAAATAAATGTCTGCCGCTGCATAAACGAAACCGCGTCTGTGTCTTGCAGGATATCCTGTACTGCGGACAATTACAGTCAGGGCCGCTCCTTCGAAGTAGATAAAACCTAACATTCCGAGAATGGAGGCAATCAATCCGGGGACAGACGCATTACGAATGCTTGCAATCAGTTCATCCGCTGAAATCCCCCCACCTTTCAGTACGGTGGCAATCGTCAGAACTGCCAACAGGAATGCGGCGATAAAGCAGATGATTTTATTACGTATGGATGATGTTTTTGAGTCTGCTTTTGTATTCAATGGCGCATTCCTCCGTTTTGTCAGATTAGTTACAGTCTATCATATGAGAATGAGAAATACCAGTGCAAACAGGGAATACTAAAGAGAACCTAACAGAAATTTAATCAGATATTCATTTTTAAGGAATTTTTTCTGAAAGAGAGGTGGAAGAATATAGAAAAAAATGATATGATAAGTAAGATATAGCGAAAACTTATATCAGAAAGGGCGAATAGTATGAAAAGGTCGGAAATCAATAGAGCACTGAAGAAAATGGAAGATATGATAAATAAATTAAACTATTATCTTCCTCCGTTTTGCCATTTTACACCAGAAGAATGGGAAAACAAGGGGCATGAATACGATGAAGTCCGTGACAATATGCTTGGATGGGACATCACAGATTTCGGACAGGGAGATTTCGATAAGACAGGATTTTCATTAGTTACAATCAGAAATGGAAATCAGAAAATGCAGGATGTATATAAGAAGCCTTATGCAGAGAAACTGCTGTATCTTGATGAAGGTCAGTATGCCATGAATCATTTCCACTGGTACAAGATGGAAGATATTATCAACAGAGGTGGTGGAAATATTCTGATTCGTGTGTATAATTCACTGCCAGATGAAGAAATTGATAAAACAGGAGATGTTACAGTACATACAGATGGATGCACCCGTGTAGTACCGGCAGGTACACAGATCAGGCTGACACCAGGTGAGAGTCTGACAATTACACAGGGAATGTATCATGATTTTGAAGTAGAACCGGGAACAGGCGCAGTCTTGATCGGAGAGGTTAGTCAGTGCAATGACGATACAACAGATAACCGCTTCAATCCACCGGCAGGACGTTTTCCACAAATTGAAGAAGACGAGCCGCCATACCGTCTGCTTTGCAATGAGTACCCGGCAGCAAAATAAAAGAGACAAGGAGAATGCGACATGTTAGTTACTTTAAAAGAAATCCTGAAAATAGCTGAAGAAAAAAATATTGCAGTTGGTGCATTTAATGCTCCGAATATGGAATCATTGCAGGCAGTTATGAGTGCAGCAGAAGAAGTGCAGCTTCCGGTTATCATTCAGTTTGCACCGGTACATGAATGCTTTAATCTGCTGGCAGATATGGGACCTCTGATGGTTGATTATGCGAAGCGTGTATCCGTTCCGGTATGCGTACATCTGGATCATGGTGACACAGCCCAAAGAGTGCAGCAGGCATTAGATATGGGATTTACTGGCGTTATGATTGATGGCTCCACACTTCCATATGAAGAAAATGTAGCATTAAGCAAGAAAATAGTAGAGATGGCACATGCAGCAGGTGCATCTGTAGAAGCAGAGCTTGGCTCTATGGGAAGAACAGAAACCGGCAGTGGTGAAGGTACAGGAGCCAATGATGAGACAAAGATCTACACAGATCCAGTTCTTGCAAAAGACTTCGTAGCGCAGACCGGTATTGATGCTCTGGCGTGTTCCTTTGGAACAACACATGGAATTTATCTTACAGAACCGAAGCTGGATTTTGACGTAGTAAAGAATGTGCGTACACAGACCGGTAATATTCCGGTAGTTATGCATGGAGGATCCGGTGTGAGTCATGATGACTATCATACAGCAATTAAATCCGGTGTACGTAAGATTAATTATTTTACTTACATGGATGTAGCCGGTGGATCTGCAGTGGCAGAAGCAGTAAAAGCTGCAGCAGAAGGAAAACCATATTTCTTCACAGAAATGGCTTCAAAAGCAAGAGAAGGAATGAAGCAAAACGTTATGGCTGCAATGAAAATGTTTGCGTTACAGGAATAGAGCCTGATAAAAAGAAAATATAAAAAAGACAGGAAAGAAAGGAGCAGCAGGGGAATGGCTAGAGAGAAAATATTATTTGTTACTTCTGAGGCAGTGCCGTTTATCAAGACCGGTGGTCTTGCGGATGTTGCAGGCACTTTGCCAAAATATTTTGATAAAGAGAAGTATGATGTACGTGTAATTTTACCGAAGTATGCATGTATGAAAGGTGAATGGAAAGAAAGACTTCAGTACAAAACACATTTGGAGATGCAGCTTGCATGGAGAAATATGTACGTGGGAGTACTGGAGACAGAGATTGATGGAATTCCGTTTTATTTCATTGATAATGAATATTATTTCAGTGGTGGATGGCCATATGAAGATATTCGCTGGGATATTGAAAAGTTTGCATTTTTCTCAAGAGCTGTTTTAAGCGTGCTTCCATCTATAGATTTCAGACCTGATATTATACATTGTCATGACTGGCAGGCGGCACTGGTTCCGGTATATTTAAATGATGCATTCCAGTCCAATCCTTTTTACCAGAACATTAAGACGATTATGACAATTCATAATCTTAGATTCCAGGGAATCTATGATAAAAATATTATTCAGGATATTATTGGCATTTCAGACAGTTATTTTACACCGGATAAGCTGGAAGCTTACGGGGACGTTAACCTGCTGAAAGGCGGTATTGTTTATGCAGACCGTGTGACCACTGTCAGTGAAACTTATGCAGAAGAAATTAAGACAGAATTTTACGGAGAGAAACTGGATAAACTGCTTCAGGCACGTTCTAACGTATTGTCTGGTATTGTCAATGGTATTGACTATGACATTTTCAATCCGGAGACAGACATTCATTTGCCGTATAAGTTTAATACAGAAAATGTATTAACAGAAAAAGCGAAAAATAAAGTTGAACTGCAGAGACAGCTGGGATTAAAAGAAGATCCAAATGTTATGATGATCGGTATCGTATCCAGATTGACAGACCAGAAGGGATTTGACCTGATTGAATGTGTTCTGGATGAAATCTGCCAGGATGAAGTGCAGATTGTAGTATTAGGTACCGGTGAGGAACGTTATGAAAATATGTTCCGTTACTATGCTTGGAAATATTCAGGAAAAGTGTCAGCTAATATTTATTATTCCGATGAATTATCTCATAAAATTTATGGTTCCTGCGATGCATTCCTGATGCCGTCATTGTTTGAGCCGTGTGGTTTGAGCCAGATCATGAGTCTGAGATATGGAACGATTCCGATTGTACGTGAAACTGGTGGGCTGAAGGATACGGTAGTGCCATTTAATGAATTTGAAAACAGTGGAACAGGATTTAGTTTCCGTAATTATAATGCGCATGAAATGATGGCAACAGTACGTTATGCAGAGAGAATCTTCTATGATCAGAAAGATCAGTGGAATGATCTTGTGAAACGTGCGATGCAGGCAGATTTCTCCTGGAGTGCGTCAGCAGAGAAATATGAGATTCTGTATGATCATCTGCTGGGATGGTACTGGCCGAGAGGAGAAGAAAAGAGAGAAGAAGCTGCTCAGCCGGCACCTGCATTGATAGAAGAGAAAGCAGTAGAAAAAGAAGTGGTAAAAGCAGTCGAAAAAGAAGCTGCACCTGCAAAAGAAAAAGCACCGGCAAAGAAGCGGGCAGCCAGAAAGACTACAGCAAAGAAAGCGACAACTGCAAAGAAAGCAACAGTAGCAGAAGAAACGGTTGAAAAAGAGACTGCTTCAGAAAAAGAAACAACAGCCGCACCGAAAAAAAGAACAACAAGAAAAACTGCTGCGAAAAAAGCAGAGCCGATAAAGGCAGAGGAACCAAAGAAAGTCGAAGAGCCGGTAAAAGCCGAGGAACCAAAGAAGGTTGAAGAACCAGTAAAAGCCGAAGAACCAAAGAAGGTTGAAGAACCAGTAAAAGCCGAAGAACCAAAGAAGGTTGAAAAGCCAGTAAAAGCTGAAGAACCAAAGAAGGTCGAAGAACCGGTAAAGGCAGAGGAACCAAAGAAAGTCGAAGAGCCGGTAAAAGCCGAGGAAGCAAAGAAAGTCGAAGAGCCGGTAAAAGCCGAGGAAGCAAAGAAGATCGAAGAACCGGTAAAGGCTGAGGAATCAAAGAAGGTCGAAGAACCGGTAAAGGCTGAGGAACCAAAGAAAGCAGAAGCGGTAGAGAAAACGCCGGTTAAAAAAACTGGAAGACGAGGCGCCAGAAAGAAAAAATAACCAGATGTGAGACGAGCTTCTTATGAAAAACTCTGGCAGGATATGCCAGAGTTTTTCGTTTCATGTGCGCCTAGCGGCGCACGTTTCTAACGGGTTAAAGTCCCGAATCCACCCGGTAGTGGGAAGGATATAGCCGAA
>CAKRON010000024.1 GCA_934373455.1 uncultured Marvinbryantia sp. | reverse complement strand
ATGACCGGTACCTTCCTGTAACCAAACTTTTCAGCAGCTGCCTTTCTTCTGTGTCCGGAGATAATCTCATAAACACCGTCCAGAATCGGTCGTATAATCAGCGGTTTTATGATTCCGTATTTCTTTCTCAACACTCGCACTGAGCCGAATCATTTCCTGAGCCAAACAGGCCTACTGTTGACCTTAGTTCTCACTAAGCAAAGATTCTATTGTATTCACACCTAATAACTTACCGCCGGATATTTCCCTTCCTCTTTTATTAGAATTTCGATTTATTTCCAGCTATTATACAAGCAGTGCGTTTTATTAGACAGCGGCTAATAGGATTCTTTCCGTATTAGCTGATATTCCATTCCATTTTCCCTCTGAAAATACAAAAAAGCGGAAATCATATTAGAAATTTTTCTAATACATTCCGCTTTTAATAGGACGTCCCGTGCGGGAATCGAACCCACATCTAGTGCTTAGGAGGCACTTGTTCTATCCATTAAACTAACAGGACAAATACCGGATTTTTGGCTTAAAATCAAGGTTTTCAGCCATTTCAACGGCATTTAATTTTATGATTTAAAACTGACTTACGTCAGCTGAATCAATCTTATATGATGAAATTTTTTGGTATGAAGCTATCGCCTTTTCCAAAAACGCATGTCCTCTTAATTGTGACATCACATAACAGAATCGAACTCTAATTCGTTTTTCTGTTATACGTCGAGGCGATAACTCTGGGCACCGCTTAGGCGACGAGTGCTCTATCCAGCCAAGCTATGACGACACATGTCGCAAACCCTTGATTTTACTGGGTTTCTGGGATTTTCCCCTTCGACCATATATAAGATTATCAGTTCTTTTACAAACTGTCAATCGCAAATTTTTGCTTTGCTTCCATCATCATGATACTATTCTTCAGAAAAATTGATGTATCCCTGAAGCCAGATATTTCCCTTAAATCTGCGTCCCACTTCCGGATCCCCAAGCAAATCCGCTTCATTAATGCAAATATCCATTTCGATGTCATTGCAAAGAATCTTCATCTCATATAAATATTCTTTGCTTCGCACATTTCTCACCTTTTGATAAGAAAGAATCTCTCCCATGATCTGATAATGATCACATTCCATACCAAATGGCATAAAAAAAGTATCTACAATCGTGAACACATCTTCCGTCTGAATCCTTCTGGAAATCATACTGTATGTATCCATCTCTTCCAACGTCAGGCTTTCGATTGCATCCTGATCCCCATTCTTCGCAGCACTTATCATCTGCGAATGATTTATGGATGCCTCTTTATCATATAAGACCTGCTTGGCATCCTTATATAATGGAAGCAATATCTTCCCATCAGATGCCAAACCTGTCAGAGATGTACTGAAACGGTTTCCTGCACTCCATTTTACAGGGAAAGTACGCATATAATCTACCGCATTTTGCACATAAAAGATCAGGGAAGTTCCCAGCCGGTTATCTTCACAGACACCGGCAAAGGAATCTTCTCCACCATGTTTTTCAAAAGACAAATCTTCGTTGCTGCTGACTGTTTCTGTATGAAAATATGGAAAATAGTAATCTTGATGAAAACCACTTCCATCTAATTCTCCGCATACTGCAAGACCACATCCGGGAGCAAATTCTTTTCGATACTCTACAAATGCCTGTCCATGATCCAGTCTGACTGCCTCTCTTGTATCACAATTAAGACATATATCCTTTACCAGCTCATCTATGTCTTTTCTTTCTTTTATATTACTGAATCCTACACTGCGCAAAAAACTGTGCATAAATACCTCTCCTGTTATTCAGGCGTGAACTGACCCACTCCTAATGCTTTGGCACGATCTTTTCCATACCACCCATATATGGCTGCAATGCTTTTGGAATATTAACACTGCCATCTGCATTCAGATTATTTTCCAGGAACGCAATCAGCATACGTGGTGGTGCCACTACTGTATTATTTAATGTATGTGCAAGATACTTCTTGCCATCTTTTCCTTTTACACGAATTCTCAAACGACGAGCCTGTGCATCTCCAAGGTTAGAGCAGCTTCCTACTTCAAAATACTTCTTCTGACGTGGAGACCATGCTTCTACGTCACAGGATTTTACCTTCAGATCTGCCAGGTCACCGGAGCAACATTCCAGAGTACGAACCGGAATATCCAGAGAACGGAACAGATCTACTGTATTCTGCCATAATTTATCATACCAGATTTTGCTTTCTTCTGGTTTGCAGACAACGATCATCTCCTGTTTTTCAAACTGATGTATACGATATACACCACGTTCTTCAATACCGTGAGCACCTTTTTCCTTACGGAAACATGGAGAATAACTGGTCAGTGTTTTTGGCAGTTCTTCTTCTGGTGTCATGGTATCAATAAATTTACCAATCATAGAATGTTCACTGGTTCCGATCAGATAAAGATCTTCGCCTTCAATCTTATACATCATGGATTCCATCTCGGAAAAACTCATAACACCATCTACTACAGCACTTCTGATCATAAAAGGTGGAATGCAGTAAGTAAATCCACGATTAATCATGAAATCTCTTGCATATGCCAGAACAGATGAATGAATTCTTGCAATATCACCCATCAGATAATAGAAACCATTTCCGGCAACTCTTCCGGCAGCATCCATATCGATACCGTCAAAACGTTCCATAATATCTGTATGATAAGGAATTTCAAAATCAGGAACCACAGGTTCCCCAAATTTTTCAATTTCCACATTCTCACTGTCATCTTTACCAATCGGTACAGACGGATCAATGATATTCGGGATAACCATCATGATCTTACGAATATTCTCTTCTACTTCTTTTTCGTCAGCGGAAAGTTCTGCCATACGGTCTGCCTGTGCAGTAACCTGCTTCTTTACTTCCTCGGCTTCTTCTTTCTTTCCCTGTCCCATCAATGCGCCAATCTGCTTAGACAATTTATTTCTATTTGCCTGCAAAGACTGCAGTTCATTCTTGATGTCACGATTTTTCTGATCCAACTCGATAACTTCATCAACCAGTTCCAGTTTGGAATCCTGAAATTTATTCTTAATGTTCTGTTTTACAACATCTGGGTTTTCTCTTAAAAACTTGATATCTAACATGTCCTGTTCCTTTCTGTATCTCAACTGGAATCAGTTCTGGTTACTTGCGAACCGTCCAGAATATGGCTTTTTACATTCACAGTTTATAATAACTCATTTTTAAAATTTCGTAAAGTGTAATTTAGGTATACTATTCCTGAATAACAACGCACTATACTATTCAGTTAACATAACTTTTTTTATATTTACATAAGTCTCTATAATATTATTTATGCACAATTTTCTATATTATGTGTGAATAACAGTATTTTTCTATAGTATTATACTGAATTCTCTATTTTTAATCACTTAATTCACAAATTACACACATTATCCACTTTATTTGTGGATAAGTCAGTTTTTATTTTATAGCAAATAACTCATTTTTCCAAAAAATATTTAACATCGCAAAACATATAACGTTACTTTTACATTCAAAAATACCTGCATACTGTGCATATCTACAATCCTGCCGGAATTTTCATTCTCGTAATACAACAAATCAACGGATCGTTTTTATTTCATAATGACTATAAAATAAAAAGAGTTATACACATTTTTCTTTGTGCATAACTCTCGTTTTTTATTCATTATTTTCTTTTACCCACATTCATGCTTTTTTAAATGTGGTGGATATCTCTCCACTGTTATTCTACATACATATTCACAGCCTGTCTCAGTGCTTCTTTTTCTTCTTCGCCAAGAACTATATAAGATTCACCTTTTACGATTTCTTTTATATATGTATAGCAGCCTTCTCTGCTATGAATTGCATTTAAAACAAATCCACTGTTTTCCTGATCCAGCATTGCCAGTGCAAAACTAAGTTTTCCACCCATTTCTTTAAATGCATCATATTTCACAATTGCAGTTTTATTCAGTGTATGAAGCTGGATTTCTTTTAACTGCTTAATCTGTTCCATATGATTCTTACTTGATTCCATCAACATATCAATCTCGTTGATATTTCTTAAAATTGTTTTCTCGAGAGAGATTCCATCCTTTCCTCTCATAAAACTTTTATATTTTTTCATAAAACGATCAATTTTAAAAGAGTTTTTTATTTGTAACACAAACAGTATTACAATCATAACCATCATTAAAATCATTATATATCCAGGATCTATAATCAGGTCATTTAAAATAGAATTTTCCATACGTTCTCCTCTTTACTTAATAGATTCTAAGAGATATACTATTCTCTCCAATTCTTCATTGGAATAATATTCTATAGAAATCTTTCCTTTATTGTTTGATCTGTGATCAACAGTTACTTTTGTTCCTAAAATAGCTTTTATTTTTTCTTCAATATCTTTATAAATAAATGAATTGATTTTTTCCGTTTTTGTTCTTTTTATTTCAGGTTTTTGAAGAAATTTTACCATCTTTTCGGTTTCACGGACACTTAACTTTTCATCAAAAATCTTTGTTGCAATATTATACTGTACATCCGGATCTTCAATTGTGATCAAGGTACGGGCATGGCCTGCCGTAATCATATCATCTATCATCATTTGCTGTACACGTTTATCTAACTTCAATAATCTCATAGAATTGGTAACAGCAGTTCTACTCTTTGACACTCTTTCTGCTATCTCATCCTGTTTCAAATGGAATTCTTCCATCAGATTTTTGTATGCCATCGCCTCTTCAATTGGATTCAGATCTTCACGCTGAATATTTTCAATCAAAGAAATCTCCATTATCTGTTGATCACTATAATCCTTAATGATAACAGGAATTTCTTTGATCCCTGCCATCTTGGCAGCTCTCCATCTTCTTTCCCCTGCAATGATCTCATAACGATCCTGTTTTTTCTGTACAATCAATGGTTGAATCACACCATATTGTTTAATAGAATCAGACAGTTCCAATAGCGCATCTTCATTAAAATTTTTTCTTGGCTGTTCTCTGTTTGGTTCCACATCTGTGATCTTTAATGTCTCTACGCCTTTTTTTTCTACGATCTTTTCAATAATAACCGGTTCCGTATTCTTTGGCGCCGATGCCTTTTTATTGCCAGCTGGAATCAGCGCGTCCAGCCCTTTCCCTAATCCTGATTTTTTTGCTACCATTCCTCTTCTCCCCTATGTATCACTTCTTCTGCTAATAATCTATAACTCTCTGCTCCTGCTGATTTCGTATCATACAGATTGATCGGCATTCCATAACTAGGTGCTTCGGCAAGTCTGACATTTCTTGGTATAATTGTTTTGTAAATTGCCTGATCAAGATTATTCTTCACATTTTCAACAACTTGTAAAGATAGATTTGTTCTGGCATCATACATGGTGAATACAACACCTTCCATTTCCAGTGAAGGATTTAAACGTTCCTGAACAAGATTGATCGTATGAATCAACTGTGTCAGACCTTCCAAAGCATAATACTCACACTGAATTGGTACCAAAACCGTATCTGCAAGACACATCGAATTGATAGTAAGCATACTAAGTGATGGTGGACAATCGATGATAATAAAATCATAATTCTTTCGAATTGGTTCCACTGCCTTTTGTAAAATATATTCTTTTTCTTCCTGTCCAATTAATTCAATCTCTGCTGCAGAGAGATTGATATTAGAACCTATTACAGATAAATTCTCTATGACATTTTCTTGTATGCACTCTTCCACAGTAACTTCTCCTAGGAGCAGCTCATATACTGTATTTTCAATCACGTCTTTATCTACGCCAAGACCACTCGTCATATTTCCCTGCGGATCCATATCAATTGCCAGTACTTTTTGTCCCGCTTCTGCCAGACACGCAGCCAGATTGATCGCCGTAGTAGTTTTCCCTACGCCACCTTTCTGGTTCGCAACTACAATTGCTCTTCCCATATCATTCATCCCCTTTTTTATTTCTATTCTTCGTGCCCAATTATAGATGATATCTCTATTTCAAGACTCGGGAGTTTCTGGCTCACCATCTATTTTTTGTTTTAGAAGTGAAGAATATCCTCCCGTCTGCTATACCTGAGTATATCATATCTGCGTGTTGAAATCTATATAAAGAAAAATGTTTCACGTGAAACTTTTTATCCACAACCCACAATTTTCCATTGTCGCTTATACCTTAACATTCTTTCTATAGGATGCTCATTATAAAATGGGCATGCTTTTACTACTGGTTACGTATTTCTGTAATCAGATCTATAATTTAAGAATGCCGAGGCATTCTTGCTGCGAGATGCGCGTCATGCAAAGCATGACATATTTCTTTTGCGCATCTCTGCAATCCTGCCGGAGGCTATATCAGAGATTAAAATTCACCGAAATAAGTTTGTAACTAAACTCACACCTTATAATAGTTGGTATTTTGCTGACTGAAATTAATGTTTCACGTGAAACATTAATTATATCCGTAATCTACAACTTTCTGTTCAAAATATTTTTGCATTTCATATTTCTGGTAAGATTAATTTTTCCATAATTACTAATCTATTACCTATTGTCTATAAATTGAAATATCGCCTCACATCTGATGATGTTTCACGTGAAACATTATATCGGAGAAGAATTGCAACATAATTTTCCTGGAACCTCTTCTTTCAATTGCTTCTTTTATTTAACAGGATTTTTGTTGTAACATTGCTGTTTTTCGTTTATACTATTATTATGATTGCTATTAAAAGATCTTTTTAAAGGAGGTTTTCATATAATGAAGAAACGCCTGGAAACACTTTTCAAACTTGGAATTCTGGCAGGAATTGTAATGTATTTCGCAAACAAATTTGTAGAATCATCGGCACTTATCCGACGCCTTTTAAAAACAAATACCGGCAAGTACTATCATTGGAATCATGGCTCCATTTATTATACAAAACAGGGAAATGGTGATCCTATTTTATTAGTTCATGATTTGGATCCATCATCTTCTTCCGCTGAATGGAATGAGACAATTGAAGAATTATCTAAAACTCACACAGTATACGCCATTGATTTGCCAGGCTGTGGTCGTTCCTGCAAACCTCATATTACCTATGTGAATTATTTCTTTGTTCAGTTGCTTTCCGATTTCGCAAAAGACGTTATTCGCGAAAAAACTTCTGTGATTGCAACCGGACTTTCCGGATCATTCACAATCATGGCTGCTCATATGTATCCGGATTATTTTGATAAGTTAACACTCATTAATCCAGTAAGTCCTTCCCAACTTGCTGTTGTACCTTCCAAAACAGCGAAGTTTACAAAATCTATCATGGATTGTCCTGTTTTGGGTACTTTCCTTTATTATATATATAATTCAGAAAATGAAATTGAGTATCATTTTACCGAAAAGTATTTTTACAATCCTTTCCTGGTATCATCAAAATTACTTCATACTTATTATGAATCAGCACACTGGGAACAGGGCGGCGGTCGTCATCTTTTAGCAAGTCTTCATAATAATTATGTAAATGTAAATATTTCTGCTCCACTTGCCAACTTAAGTCAAGATGTTTCAATTATTTTAGGGGCAGAACTTCCGAACGCCGAAGGAATTGCATCCGCATACCGTAAAATAAACGATTCGATACAAGTTTCTTATATTTCAAAAGCAAAAATGTTGCCACAGTTGGAAACTCCAGCAAAATTCTTATCAGAAGTGAGATAAAATAAGAGGCAGTGATTTCATGAAATCACTGCCTCAAAAAATTTCTGTCTTAATTCCAGCACATCTTCATATCTTCTTTTCACAAATCAGGATAACGGTTCTTTTGAAGGTATTCCTGCTTTTCTAGGATACTTTTTCGCTGTCTTTTCTTTTTTATCAACAATAACCAAAGATCTTTCTATTTCACTATTTTCCAGTTGGAACTTCACTGTATCTTTTAGTTTTCCCCCAAGCAAAAAGATTGCTTTCTTTGCCTGTTCCAATTCATCTTCTATCTTTCCGGACTTATAGGAAATAAATTGTCCATTTAATTTTGTATACGGTATACAATACTCGCATAATGATGAAAGATTTGCAACAGCTCTGGAAACAACCAGATCAAACTGTTCTCTATACTCTTCTTTTCTTGCGAAATCCTCTGCACGACCGTGTATCGCTGTTATATCATCTAACTCCAGTTCTTCAATTACATGATTCAAGAACTTTACTCGCTTGCCAAGGGAATCCAACAATACTACTTTGAGATGTGGAAATGCTATTTTTAACGGTAAACCAGGAAAACCAGCACCTGTTCCTACATCCATGACGGAATGAATGTTGTTCAAATCTATACCTTTTACCACAGCCAGACTATCCTCAAAATGTTTTTGAAGAACTTCCTGAAAATCTGTAATACCTGTTAAATTCATAAATGAATTCCACTCTATTAACAATTCATAATAACGAATAAATTGTTTCTGCTGCCTTGTGGATAATGTTATATGCATTTTTTTACAGTTTTCCAGGAATTTTGTCATATCATAAGTTTCAAATTCTGACATACTTTTCTCCTGTTTCATATTTTTGTATTGATATTCATACAATTTTATTTATATTGTATCTGTATTTGTACATTTTTGTATACAGTTATTTTTGTCTTTTCATTTGCTCCATATATATCAATAATACTGATATATCCGCTGGTGACACACCAGATATTCTGGACGCCTGTCCCACAGATACCGGTTGAAACATATTTAGTTTCTGCTGTGCCTCAATACGCAGACCATGAATATCTTCATATTTTATACCTTCTGGTATTTTTTTATTTTCCAGCTTTTTGAAATGCTCTACCTGCTTCAACTGACGTTTAATATAGCCATCGTATTTAATATTAATATTTACCTGTTCACCAACTCCACGATTCAAAATCGGACGTTCCGGATCCAATTCTCCTAACATTTGATAATCCAATTCAGGGCGTCGAATCAGTTCCCCAAGTGTTGTACCCGTCTTCAACGGAGTGCTCTGATGTGCTTCCAGGAAATCCTGTACCTGCGCATTTGCTCCGATTTTCAGATGCTCCACACGTTTTGTTTCTTCTTCAATTTGTCTTTCCTTTTCAAGAAGCTGTTCATACGTAGCATCATCTATCAAACCTATTTCATGTCCCAATGGAGTAAGACGCTGATCCGCATTATCCTGTCGAAGCAAAAGACGATATTCCGATCTGGATGTCATCATTCGATATGGTTCCTTATTCTCTTTCGTTACCAGATCATCAATCAACACACCAATATAAGACTCTGAACGATCGAAAATAACCTGTTCCCTGCCCAGTGTTTTTAATGCCGCATTGATACCTGCTGCCAATCCCTGGGCGGCCGCCTCTTCATAACCAGAACTTCCATTGAACTGACCTCCACTGAACAATCCCTGAATTTCTTTAAATTCCAGTGTAGGCTTCAGCTGCCTTGCATTAATACAATCATACTCTATTGCATAGGCATTTCGCACGATCTCTACATGCTCCAGTCCCGGCACAGATCGATACATCTCATACTGCACATCTTCAGGCAGTGAACTCGACATACCACCAACATACATTTCATTCGTATAACGTCCTTCCGGTTCAATAAATACCTGATGTCTGCTCTTATCTGCAAATTTTACTACTTTATCTTCTATAGATGGACAATATCTTGGTCCTGTTCCCTCTATCATTCCGGAATACAACGGTGAACGATCCAGATTTGCTTTTATAATTTCGTGTGTTTTTTCATTTGTGTAAGTCAGCCAGCAGGATATCTGCTCAATCTGTACATCTTCTGGATCTGTTGAAAAAGAAAATGGCACAACTTCTTTGTCTCCAAACTGCTCTTCCATTTTGGAAAAGTCAATACTTCTCTTATCAATACGGGCCGGTGTACCTGTTTTAAATCGATACATCTCTATACCATTGGCCTTCAGAGAATCTGTCAGATGATTTGCCGCCTGCAGCCCATTTGGACCTGTATAATTACTGATATCCCCATAAATGCATCTTGCTTTCAGATAGGTTCCTGTACACAATACACAAGCTTTACAATGATAAACTGCGCCGGAAAATGTCTTCACACCTGTAAGAATTCCATCTTCTACAATAATGTCCGTCACCTCGGCCTGTTTAATGGTCAGATTTGGCGTATTCTCCAGAACCTTTCTCATTCTGCTGCTATAATCTTTTTTATCTGCCTGTGCCCGAAGCGAATGCACTGCCGGTCCCTTTGACCCATTCAACATTTTGGATTGAATAAATGTCTTATCAATATTCTTTCCCATTTCTCCGCCCAGGGCATCGATTTCTCTTACCAGATGACCTTTGGAACTTCCTCCAATATTAGGGTTACATGGCATAAGTGCAATACTGTCTACACTGACCGTAAATATTATGGTTTTTAACCCAAGTCTTGCGCAGGCAAGAGCTGCTTCACAGCCGGCATGACCAGCACCTACTACTACCACATCCGTCGTTACTTCTAAACAATTCATTCTTTTTTCCTCTATTTCTATTTTCCCATACAGAACTTGCTGAAAATCTCATTTACCAGATCTTCTCCTACCGTCTCGCCGGTAATACTGCCAAGTTCTTCATACGCATTCATTAAATCAATGGAAAAAAAGTCTTCCGGCATCTGATTCTGTATACTTTCTGACACCTGATTCAAACTTTCCAAAGCTTCTGTCAAAGCTGCTTTCTGTCTTATATTTGTAATGTATATTTCATCATTAAATGATATTTTTCCATCATAAAACATATTTTTTACAGTAAGTTCTAATTGATCCAGTCCCTGTTCTTCCTTGGCAGATACTGAAATTACAGGCTTATCCAACCGCTCTTTTATCTGTGCTTCTGTCGTCACCGGATCCAGATCTGCTTTATTTAACAAGACAATTGCCTTTCTGTCCCGAATCAATTCAATGATTTCTTCATCATTTTCATCCAGCTGTGTAGAAGAATCCACCACATAAATGATCAAATCCGCATCTTTTGCATAAGATTTTGCCTTCTTTACACCAATCTTCTCCACCACATCTTCTGTATTACGAATACCTGCAGTATCTATAATATTCAGACTGATACCTGACATGCTCATCTGTTCTTCCAGCACATCTCTGGTCGTTCCTGCGATATCCGTTACTATGGCACGTTCTTCTCCCAGAAGTACATTCAACAGTGAAGATTTTCCTGCATTAGGTTTTCCCACAATAACTGTTGTAATTCCTTCCTTCATACGCTTTCCGTTTTCTGAAGAAGCAATCAAAGTCTGTAGTTTTTCTTTCCACATATTGGTCTGCTCTTCCAGCTGCTGCGGATATCCATCCAGACTGATATGTTCCGGATCATCCAATGCAGACTCAATATACGCAATATGATAGATCATCTTCTCTCTGATTTCACGAATGACTTTTAATACAGAACCTTTCAACTGGCTCACTGAACTTTTCAGGGCATATTCATTTTTAGCATTGATCACATCAATGACAGCTTCTGCCTGGGAAAGGTCAATTCTTCCGTTTAAAAATGCCCTTTTGGTAAATTCTCCCGGTTGCGCCGGTCTTGCTCCCTTACGAATTACCAGCTCCAGAATGCGGTTCATTGCATACACACCGCCATGACAATTGATCTCCACCGTATCTTCTGCTGTGAAACTTCTTGGTCCTCTCATCAGCATAACCAATACTTCATCTATAAATTCTTCCCCATCCCTTATAAACCCATAATGAATGGTATGTGTTGGCATGTCTTCCAGTTTCTTTCCGGATCTGGAATCATATACCTTATCTGCGATTGCAACTGCGTCCGGTCCACTGAGTCGAACGATGCCAATTCCGGAACTTGTCATTCCTGTTGAAATTGCTGCTATTGTATCTGTATGAAACATAAGCCATTCCTCCTAAAATATCCTAAACAGTATAGCAGATTTTATTTGATAATACAAACCGTCAATCTGCATTTTTCATTGCTTTTCTTATATCTTTTGTGTTAAACTGTTAGCAACTCATTGATTATTATAATATAAGGAGATTACAAGAAATGGGAACTACCGAAAATATGGAAGAATTTGATACTGTTATCCTGGAAATGGATGATGGAAGTGAAGTAGAATTTGCAATTCTGGACGAATTCGAGATGAATTCTGAGAAATTCGTTTTACTCGGAGAAATTGATGGAGATTGTGTTACAGATGATCCGGAACACATGCTTTTCATGAAATCTGAAGCAGACGACACCTGCACAGAAGAAGAAATCGTTCTGACTGTCATTGATGATGATGAAAAATACAATGCAGTTGTTGATTTCTATACCGAACTGTAAGCCAAGGGGAACCAAGGGGGAAACCAAGGGGGACGGAGTTAATGGCTCTAAAGAGCCATTAACTCCGTCCCCCTTGGTTTCCCCCTTGGTTCGTCCCCCTTGGGCTTGGTCTAGCGATTGTTATTTCTCTTTAATGTTACAACTACTTTACGATAAGGTTCTTCCCCTTCGCTGTGAGTTGTTACATAAGGATCGTTCTGAAGAGCAGAATGAATGATTCTTCTCTCATATGGATTCATCGGTTCAAGGAATACCGGTCTTCTGGTTCTTTTTACTTTGTATGCAATGTTCTTTGCCAGATTTTCCAGTGTTTCTTTTCTACGATTTCTGTAGTTTTCTGTATCCACCTTTACACGTACATATCCGGATCTGCCTTTATTTACTACAAGACTTGTCAGGTACTGAAGAGAATCCAGTGTCTGGCCTCTCTTACCAATCAGAACTCCCATGTCTTCTCCTGACATTTCCACATTCAGTACTTCGTCTTCAAAGCTGGCATTTACTTCTACTTCCATCTCGATGGATGCAAATACATCTTTCATAAATTTAACAGCTTTTTCTTTTACCTCTTCCTTCTCTTCCGGAGTCAGTTCTGCCACTTTACGTTCTTTTCTTACTTCAACAGTCTCTTCCACAGCTTCAGCTGCCGGTTCTGCTACAGTAGGTACTTCTTCTTTTACTTCCTTTACTTCTTCCGGAACTGGTGCAGGCTTCTCTTCTGCCTTCTTTTCCTGCTGGAATTCTTTTCTTTCTTTCTTTTCTCTCTTGAATTCCTTTTTATTTTCTTTGAATTCCTTCTTTTCTTTCTTGAATTCTTTCTTTTCTTTTCTGGCAGGTTTTTCTTCTTTTACTTCTTCCTTCAGAATATCTTCTACTGCAACTTTCTTTCTTGCTTTGATAACAGCTTTCTTACTTCCGAATCCAAGGAATCCTGTACTTCCCTCTTCGATTACTTCGTACTCGATATTATCACGGAATGTTTCCAGCTTTAAAGATGCTTCCAAAATCGCATCTTTCACCGTTTTGGCGGTGACGGTAATATATTCTTCCATTATTAGGATCTCCCTCTACTTTTTATAGCTTTTTGCGTTCTTATTACTCTTCTCATTATACTGTTCTACCATTCTTGCCTTGGATGCAATACTTCCAGGTTTCGCAGTCTTATTATAATACTCTGTTGAATCCTTCATGCTCTGAAGTCTCTTTTCATTCTTAACACGAACCTCTTCTTCATCCTCTACTACTGGATTCTGAAGATTCTTCAGGTTCTTCTTTGCCTGTCCACTGATATTTTCCGGACGAAGTCCCTGCTTTACACGCTTTTCATTGTATTTTTCCATGTTCTGTTTTACCATCTCTTCGATGTCTACTTTTTCCATGCGTTTATTTACAATGATCTGGATGACACATCTTACTGCAGAACTTGCTACCCAGTAAATACCGATACCTGTTGAAAATGTAAAACAGAAGAATACGGACATCAGCGGCATCATAGTATTCATGGTCTTCATAGAAGAATTCATTGCACTATTAGCATCATCTCCGGTCGGTTCCGGCTGTGGAATCAGTTTTGTATTCAGATACTGTGTCAGACCTGCCAGTACCGGAATCAAAAGGGCAATGATAAGGGCAAGCCACTGATGATTTGCAAAACTATCTTTAATAATTGTAAACGGTGCGTCTGTAATATTAATTGTTAAAAACTGATTTACGTGTGCAGACTGTGCAGCAGTCTGTTCGATTACTGTTTTGTAATCCGGGAACTTTTCTGCAAATGCAGCCCAGTTCGCTGGCGTCATACTGTGAAGAATATCTACTACAGAGTCACTGGTGAATCCAACCTTATCCAGATTTACTCTTGCATTAGTTGCAAAATCTGTAAGGAATGTCTGCATCTGTGTAGATGCTAATACTTCAGTTACCAAAGCTGTATACATGTCATATACGCTCTTTACGTAAGCAGGTACTTTCCAGATAACCTGATACATTGCAAAAAGGATCGGCATCTGAATCAGCATTGGCAGACAGCTTCCCATTGGGGAAATACCATATTTGGCATATACAGCCTGCTGCTCCTCCTGCATCTTCATCATAGATGCCTGGTCTTTTTTGTTCTTATACTTCTTGGCAATTGCCTGAAGTTCCGGGTTCATAACCTGTGTCAGCTTCGATGATTTCTGCTGTTTGATGGTAAGCGGCAGCATCAATACGTTTATAACAATGGTAAATAAAATAATACAAAGACCAATGTTCTGAATATTAAACGCACCGCTTAAGAACAAGTAAAGTGCATTAATAATAAAACCAAGTAAAGTAGCTACTGGTCCTATAATAAACACATTACTTTTGGTAAGTACTGTTGTTTTCAAATTTTTTTCCTCCTAAAAGATAAGAATTCATCCGGAACCGGATCGATTCCACCATGTGAAAAGGGATTACATCTCAATATTCTCCAGGCTGCCAGAATACTGCCCTTGACTGCACCATGTTTTTGAATAGCTTCCAGTCCATACTGGGAACATGTAGGTACATAAGGACATCTGGTTGTCTTCATCGGTGATAAATACTTCTGGTAAAATCTGATTAATAGAATCAATATCTGCTTCATCTGATACCTAGTTTTCCCCCCAGGTGCAGCAACGCACTTTCAATTTCATGATAGCCTTTTTCCTTCGCGGAAGGTCTTACGATTACTACTAAATCGTATCCTGGTTTAAATTGTTCTTCATTTAGACGGTAACTCTCTCTTACCAGTCTTGTGAGATGATGTCTTACTACGCTGTTTCCTACTTTTTTGCTTACAGATATTCCCAGGCGATTCCTGGTTCCAGCATTCTGTAACGCATACATAATTAAATATTTGTTTGCCTGGGATCTTCCCTGATGATAAACAGTTTGAAAATCCCTGTTCTTTTTTAAAGACTCTGAAAATTTCATATTTCGTGTTTTTTTCCTATAATATGAAGAAAAGGCCACAAAATGCGGCCTATGCTGATAATACTTTTCTTCCTTTTGCTCTTCTTGCAGCTAATACTTTTCTTCCACCTGGAGTACTCATTCTGGATCTGAATCCGTGTACTTTAGATCTCTGTCTTTTCTTAGGCTGAAATGTCATTTTTGCCATAGTATGGGGCACCTCCTTTTTTCAAACCAAATGTTTATCCTTACATTATTGGTAATTATTCTTCAAAATTTACGTAGAAAAACATCATTTCAATTATATTCATAAATAGATAGTTCGTCAAGTAATTTATCTTGATTCTTTAAAAAATTTCATTATATAGAAAGAATCCGTTCACCCGATCACATTAATCCGTCTGTTAAAAATTCGTCTGTTTGCATGTGTGGATCGTGTGTATATTTTTCACAAAGTTATCCACATCGTGGGGATAACTTGTGCATAACTCGGTGATAATGTGTGTATAAAATGTGGTTGTACACAAATACCCTTGATTTTATGCATGTGGATCATGTGAACAGTTCCATTCACAAATTCACATTTTCCACTTCGTAATCCACACGAACCACATTTTTTTGTAAATTTCATGTGAATAATTATATTTTTTTCATCAAAAAACAGTTTTACACAGAATTATACACATTCCATCAAACTTTTGATTGCGCATTATCGAAATTTGGTTTAATATTATAAACAGAGATTTTATGTGCAAAAGGAGAATTTTCATGAATGTAATAGAAGAAAACTGGGATGCCATCCTTAATCATGTCATGGTCGAACATGAAGTATCAAAGGTATCCTTTGATACCTGGTTAAAACCTTTAAAAGTCCACAGTTTTAGGAATAATATTGTAACAATTCTGGTAGATGACCAGATGAAAATCAATTATATTCAGAAAAAATATACGCTTCCTATAAAAGTAGCCATTGCTGAACTGACCGGTCTTGACTGCTCTTTGGACTTTATTCTGCCTGAAAATATAAAAACACAGGAAACAAAATCAAAAGATGTGGATAAAACAAATCTGCTCCTCGAAAAAGCAAATTTAAACCCACGTTATACTTTTGATACGTTTGTGGTAGGAAAAAATAACAATTTTGCACATGCAGCTTCTCTTGCAGTGGCGGAATCACCGGGAGAAGTATACAATCCGCTGTTTATTTATGGAGGTGTAGGATTGGGAAAGACCCATCTTATGCATTCTATTGCTCATTTTATTCTGGAACAGGATCCGGGAAAGAAAGTTCTCTATGTAACCAGCGAGACTTTCACGAATGAAGTTATTGATAATATCCGAAGCGGTAACAGTGCAGCTATGTCTAAATTCCGTGATAAATACAGGAATATTGATGTTCTTCTTATAGATGATATTCAGTTTATTATAGGAAAAGAATCTACACAGGAAGAATTTTTCCATACTTTTAATGACTTACACAGTGCCGGAAAACAGGTCATTATATCTTCCGATAAGCCTCCAAAAGAGATGATTACTTTGGAAGACCGCTTAAAATCCCGTTTTGAATGGGGTTTAATTGCTGATATTTCTTCTCCGGATTACGAAACTCGAATGGCGATTCTTACAAAACGGGAAGAATTGGACGGTTATACCATTGACGATTCCGTCATTGAATATATTGCTACTAATGTAAAGTCCAACATCCGTGAATTGGAAGGTGCTCTGAATATTGTCGTTGCATTTGGTAATTTAAATAAGAGAGAAATTAATCTGGAACTTGCAAAAGAAGCCCTGAAAAACATCATTTCTCCGGATGAAAAGAAAGTAATTACACCGGAATACATTCTGGATACCGTCAGTGAACACTTCCATGTCTCCAAAGAAGATATGAAAGGTTCAAAACGTAATGCTGAAATCGTTCTTCCACGCCAGATTGCCATGTATCTTTGCAGAAAAATGACACAAATTAAGTACAAAGAACTGGGTACTCTCCTTGGCGGAAAGGATCATTCCACGATTATTCACGGCTGCAAAGCCATTGAATATGAAATTAATAATAATGATAACGTTCGCAACACCGTTGATATTTTAATAAAAAAGATTAATCCAAATTAAAGTTATCCACACTTATCCACCTTCAAAAAGGACTGTTTTGTGAGTTTCTCACATAGTTATACCGTCAGATTTTCCTTTAAATTCAAGGTTTAAGGCACTTATCTACAAATCCACAGTCCCTATGACGACGACTACTAATCTTTTTTAATTATATACGCACTAAGCTGAAAGGAGCATCGGCTATGAAAATCGTTTGTTCTAAGTCCGAATTAATGAAAAGCATTAACATTGTCATGAAGGCAGTGCCTTCTAAAACAACAATGCCGATCCTTGAATGTATTCTGATTGATGCATCCAAAGGAGAAATAAAATTTACAACCAATGATATGGAACTTGGTATTGAAACTATTGTAAAAGGTGAAATTGTGGAAAAAGGTGTTATCGCACTGGAAGCGAAACTTTTTTCTGAAATTATTCGAAAACTTGCAGACAGTGATATTACAATTTCTACAGATTCCAATTATCAGGCGTTGATAACCTGCGAAAAATCCAAATTCAACATTTCAGGAAAAGCAGGAGATGATTATCCATATCTTCCGTTTGTGGAAAAAGATCATTCTATCAGTGTGTCGCAATTCACATTAAAAGAAGTCATTCGTCAGACAATTTTTTCAATTGCGCAGAATGAAAATAATAAAATGATGACTGGAGAACTGTTTGAAATTACAGACAATATCCTGAAAGTCGTATCTTTGGACGGACATCGTATCTCAATCCGTAAAATCGAATTAAAAGACAGTTATGAGCAACGCAAGGTTGTCGTTCCTGGAAAGACACTTATTGAAATCAGTAAAATTCTTTCAGGTGAAATCGATGATGTTGTCAACATTTATTTTACAAAAAATCATATTCTTTTTGAGTTCGATGATACCATTGCAGTATCCAGACTGATTGAAGGCGATTATTTCCGGATTGATCAGATGTTATCCAGTGATTACGAAACAAAACTTACCGTGAATAAAAAAGAACTGCTGAACTGTATTGACCGTGCGACTCTTCTGATCAAAGAAGGAGATAAAAAACCGATTATCATTGGTATTGGCGATACAGATATGGAACTTAAGATTAATTCTCAAATTGGTTCCATGAATGAACATATTGCGATCGAAAAAGAGGGGAAGGATATTCTGATCGGATTTAATCCACGATTTTTGATTGATGCCCTTCGTGTAATTGATGATGAAACAATTCAGATTTATCTGGTAAATTCAAAAGCACCGTGTTTCATCAAGGATGAAACAGAAAGTTATATTTATTTGATATTGCCGGTAAATTTTAATGTATAATGCCAGGGGCATAAAAGTGGAGCGTTAGCTTCACGATATGCGAATTGGCACTGAATCATTTGAGAAAGGAACAAAAATGGAAATTATCAAATTGCGTGATGAATATATTAAGCTTGGTCAGGCACTGAAAGCTGCCGGGCTGGCAGAATCAGGCGTAGATGCAAAGTTTGCCATTCAGGATGGTCTGGTAAAAGTAAATGGTCAGACAGAATGGCAGCGTGGAAAAAAGTTATACGATGGCGATGAAGTGGAATTTGAAGGTAATATAGTTAAAATTGAGAAATAAGCTGGTGAATATATGATTGTAGATTCTATAAAGCTTGAAAATTTTCGCAATTATCAGTCGCTGAAATTGAAATTTGATCAGGGAACAAATATTTTTTATGGGGATAATGCTCAGGGAAAAACAAATATTCTGGAATCGGTTTATGTTTGCGGAACCACAAAATCCCACCGAAACAGCAAGGACAGGGATTTGATACAGTTCGATCATGAGGAATCTCATATCCGAATGAAGATTATTCGAGGCGGCAGCCCTGTAAAGATTGATATGCACCTGAAAAAAAATAAAACCAAAGGAATCGCTATTAATGGTGTTCCGATCCGGAAGGCCAGTGAACTTTTTGGTGTGGCGAATTTTGTATTTTTTTCGCCGGAGGATCTTAATATTATAAAAAACGGACCCGGTGAACGGCGCAGATTTGTGGATATGGAACTCTGTCAGCTGAATAAAGTGTATTTACATCATTTGTCTAATTATAATAAAATTGTAAATCAGAGAAATAAATTATTAAAAGAAATCAGTTTCAGACCGGATTTTATGGACACACTGGATATATGGGATATGCAGATGGTGGAGTATGGCAGAAAAGTGATTGAAGAGAGGGCAGTGTTTATCAGTCGCCTGAATGATATTATGAGTCAGATCCACGGAAAACTGTCAGGAAATCGAGAAGAAATTCTGGTTACTTATGATGCCAATGTCCAGGCTGAGGAGTTTGAAGAGGCTTTGCGTAAAAACAGAGACAGGGATTTGAAGTTTAAGGTATCTCTGATTGGTCCTCACAGGGACGATATCTGTTTTCGGATTAAAGATGTGGATATCCGTAAATTTGGTTCTCAGGGGCAGCAGAGAACAGCTGCATTGTCTCTGAAATTGTCAGAAATTGAATTGGTTAAGCAGGAATTGGGGGATACCCCGATATTGCTTTTAGATGATGTATTATCAGAACTGGACAGTCACAGACAGGGATATTTGCTGGACAGTATACATGATATTCAGACCCTGATCACCTGTACAGGGCTGGATGATTTTGTGGAAAACAGGTTTCAGATCAATAAAGTATTTCATGTAGTAGAAGGAAAAGTGTTTGAATAGATAGGAGGATGTATGGGAACAGAAGTAAATCATGAATATGGAGCAGACCAGATTCAGATTCTGGAGGGACTGGAAGCAGTCAGAAAAAGACCTGGTATGTACATCGGAAGTACTTCACTTCGGGGACTTCATCATCTGGTCTATGAAATTGTGGATAACGCAATCGATGAAGCGCTGGCCGGATATTGTAATATCATTGATGTTACAATAAACGAAGATAATTCGATTACGGTAATTGATAACGGACGTGGAATTCCGGTAGGAATTAATCACAAATCAGGAAAACCGGCAGTAGAAGTGGTATTCACGATTCTTCATGCCGGAGGAAAGTTCGGTGGTGGCGGGTATAAAGTATCCGGCGGACTTCACGGGGTAGGAGCGTCAGTTGTAAATGCTCTTTCGGAATGGCTGGAAGTAACGATCTACAAGGATGGTAAAATCTATAATCAGCGTTATGAAAGAGGTCATGTCTGCTATCCGCTGAAAGTAATTGGAGAATGTGAAGCAGAGAAATCCGGAACAATGGTAACGTTCCTTCCGGATAAAGAGATTTTTGAAGAAACTGTTTTTGTATATGACACTTTAAAACAGCGTCTTCGTGAGATGGCTTTTCTGACTAAGAATGTAAAAATTATTCTTAGAGATAAAAGAGAAGGACAGGAGATGGAAAAGACATTCCATTACGAGGGAGGAATCAAGGAATTTGTTACATATCTGAACAAAGGCAAGACTCCTCTTTATCCGGATATTATTTATTGTGAGGGCATGAAGGATGATGTATACGTGGAAGTGTCCATGCAGCACAATGATTCCTACACAGAAGGTTCTTACAGTTTTGTAAATAATATTACCACGCCGGAAGGCGGTACCCATCTGACTGGTTTTAAGAATGCTTTAACGAAGACGTTTAATGCTTATGCGCGTTTAAACAAACTTATCAAGGAAAATGAAACACTTTCAGGAGAAGATATCCGTGAAGGTCTGACAGCGATTGTCAGCATTAAGATTGGTGAACCACAGTTTGAAGGTCAGACGAAGCAGAAGCTTGGAAACAGTGAAGCAAGAGGCGCTGTGGACAGTATTGTATCAGAGCAATTGATGATCTATCTGGAGCAGCATCCACAGGTAGCTAAGATTATTCTGGAAAAATCGATCCTTGCTCAGAGAGCAAGAGAGGCAGCCAGAAAAGCAAGAGAACTGACCAGAAGAAAGTCTGCGCTGGATGGGCTTTCCCTCCCAGGTAAACTGGCCGACTGTTCAGATAAAGATCCGAAAAAATGTGAAATTTATATCGTTGAGGGAGATTCTGCGGGAGGTTCGGCAAAGACTGCAAGAACCCGCGCAACTCAGGCAATCCTTCCGTTACGCGGTAAGATTTTGAATGTAGAAAAAGCAAGACTGGACCGCATTTATTCAAATGCGGAGATCAAGGCTATGATTACCGCATTTGGTACCGGTATTCATGAAGATTTTGATATTTCTAAGCTGCGTTATCATAAAATTATTATTATGACAGATGCCGATGTAGACGGTGCTCATATCAGTACCTTGCTGTTGACCTTTATTTATCGGTTTATGCCGGAATTGATCAAGCAGGGACACGTATATTTGGCACAGCCGCCTTTGTATAAGCTGGAGAAGAATAAAAAAGTATGGTATGCTTATTCTGATGAAGAACTGGATCAGATTCTTCAGGAAGTGGGAAGAGACCAGAATAATAAGATTCAGCGATATAAAGGTCTGGGAGAAATGGATGCAGAACAGCTTTGGGAAACTACAATGGATCCGGAAAGAAGAATTCTGTTGAGAGTAAATATGGACGAAGATTCTGCTTCTGAACTGGACCTGACTTTTACAACTCTGATGGGTGATCAGGTAGAACCAAGAAGAGAATTTATTGAAGAAAATGCAAAATATGCAAAGAATCTTGACATTTAGGAGGAACGAGCGTGGAAGATAATATTTTTGACAAAGTACATGAAGTCGATTTGAAAAAGACCATGGAACAGTCTTACATCGAATATGCCATGAGCGTCATTGCATCCCGTGCACTTCCTGATGTAAGAGACGGATTAAAACCGGTACAGCGAAGAGTGCTGTATTCCATGATTGAATTAAATAACGGTCCTGACAAGCCACATAGAAAGTGTGCCCGTATTGTCGGTGATACCATGGGTAAGTATCATCCGCATGGAGACAGCTCTATTTATGGAGCATTGGTAAATATGGCACAGGACTGGTCTACCCGTTATCCACTGGTAGACGGTCACGGAAATTTTGGTTCTGTGGATGGAGACGGCGCAGCGGCTATGCGATATACAGAAGCCCGTTTAAGCAAGATTTCCATGGAAATGCTGGCAGATATCAATAAAGACACGGTGGATTTTGCACCGAACTTTGATGAGACCGAGAAGGAACCGACTGTATTGCCATCCAGATACCCGAATCTGTTATGTAACGGAACGACAGGTATTGCTGTAGGTATGGCAACAAATATTCCTCCGCATAATCTGGGGGAAGTAGTCAATGCAGTGATCAAGATTATTGATAACCGTATTGAAGAAGGCAGAGCAACCGAGATCGAAGAGATATTGAAGATTGTAAAGGGACCGGATTTTCCAACAGGAGCACAGATTCTGGGAACCCGTGGCATAGAAGAAGCATATCGTACCGGGCGTGGAAAAATTCGTGTTCGTGCAGTGACCAATATGGAGACACTGCCAAACGGTAAGACTCGAATTATTGTAACGGAACTGCCATATCTGGTTAATAAAGCCAGACTGATCGAAAAGATTGCAGATCTGGTAAAAGAAAAGAAAATAGACGGTATTACTGCTTTGACAGATGAATCCAGCAGAGAAGGTATGAGAATTAATATCGAACTGCGCCGTGATGTCAATGCCAATGTGATTTTAAATCAGCTTTATAAGCATACGCAGCTGCAGGATACCTTTGGTGTAATCATGCTGGCACTTTATAATAATCAGCCGGTGGTTATGAATCTTCTTCAAATGCTGACTTATTACCTGAAACATCAGGAAGAAGTAGTGACGAGAAGAACCAGATATGATCTGAATAAGGCTGAAGAACGTGCTCATATTTTACAGGGATTATTGATTGCTCTGGATAATATTGATGAGGTGATTCGTATTATTCGTGGTTCCAGAAGTGCTGCAATTGCAAAAGAATCTCTGATGGAGCGTTTTACTCTGACAGATGTTCAGGCGCAGGCTATTGTAGATATGCGTCTGCGTGCGCTGACAGGTCTGGAAAGAGAGAAGATTGAAAATGAATACGCAGAACAGCAGAAAAAGATCGCGGAATTAAAGGCAATTCTGGCAGATGAGAATCTTCTTCTTGGTGTAATTAAGAGAGAACTGGAAGAAATTCGCGATAAATATGCGGATCCACGAAGAACCTCTATTGGATATGATGAATCTGAATTTTCTATGGAAGATCTGATTCCTCAGGAAGAAGTAGTTGTTACAATGACCAAACTGGGTTACATTAAACGTATGACCCGGGATAATTTTAAGAGTCAGAACCGTGGTGGAAAAGGTATTAAGGGAATGCAGACCCTGGATGATGATTATATCGAGGAACTGATTCTGACAAATACCCATGCATCCATCATGTTCTTTACGAATAAAGGACGTGTATATCGTCTGAAGACTTATGAGATTCCGGAAGCGTCCAGAACTGCAAGAGGTACCGCAATTATTAATCTTCTTCAGCTTCAGCCGGAAGAGACGATCACATCCATTGTAACCATGAAAGAATATCGAGAAAATGCATATTTGTTTATGGCTACCAAGAATGGGATGGTAAAGAAAACATCACTGGATGAATATCAGAATATGAGAAAAACAGGACTGACTGCTATTAATCTCAGGGAAGATGATGAACTGATCGAAGTAAAATATACAGATGGAGATCAGGATGTATTTCTTGTGACCAAATATGGACAGTGTATTCGTTTCCAGGAGTCAGATGTCAGGGCAACAGGAAGAGCTTCTATGGGTGTCATAGGAATCAATTTGCTGGATACGGATGAAGTAGTTGGCATGCAGCTTTCCAGTCAGGGTGAATATATGTTGACTGTATCTGAAAACGGTATGGGTAAACTGACAGATATCAATGAATTCAGCGTCCAGAATCGTGGTGGAAAAGGTGTGAAGTGCTACAAGATCGTTGAAAAGACCGGTAATGTAGTAGGCATGAAGATTTTAAGCATAGAAAACGAAGTGATGATGATTAATACCGATGGTATTATTATCCAGATGCCGTGCAGTGATATCTCTATTCTGGGAAGAGTAACATCAGGCGTTAAACTTATGGATCTGAAAAATGGAGTTACGATTGCAAGTATTGCAAAAGTGAGAGATTCTTCCAAGAATGAAGAAGAATCTCAGGAAGATGTATCAGAAGAAACTGTGACGGAAGAAGAATAAAAACAGTCAGATAAGGAAAAGAACAATAAGTACTCTGTATGCGAAAGTTTCAGGGTACTTATTTCCTTAATGAATCAAATGGAGAGTCGATATGAAGTTACGCAGAATAGCAGCCGTCTTTGCATCGAAACTTGTTGCAAAGATTTGTAGAATGCTTGGAAAACAGGGGGTTACCTGGGCCGGAAAAATAGCCCTTATGATTGACCCAAAGATTTTGTCAGAGCTGGCAGGAGATGTAAAAGAAAAAATATTTGTTGTATGTGGAACAAATGGAAAAACAACAACAAACAATCTGTTGTGCTCCACACTGGAAGCGCAGAATAAAAAAGTAGTATGCAATCATACAGGATCCAATATGCTGAATGGAGCGGTAGCAGCTTTTGTGCTTGCAGCAGGATGGAATGGAAAACTGGATGCAGATTATGCATGTATAGAGGTAGATGAGGCATCAGCGCTTCGTATTTTTCCGCATTTTAAACCAGATTTTTGCGTATTTACAAATCTGTTCAGAGATCAGCTGGATCGTTATGGAGAGATTGATATTACGATGAACCTGGTAAGAGATGCTATGAGAATGGCACCTGATATGAAAGTGATTGTAAATGCAGATGATGCACTATCCACTTATGTGACGATGGAAAGCGGAAATCCGTATGTGACCTATGGAATCAAGGAAAAGGTATTTGAGGAATCTATAAACGAAATTAAAGAGGGACGTTTCTGCAAAAAATGTGGAGCGAGGATGAATTATCATTTTTATCATTTCAGTCAGTTAGGAGATTATTACTGCAGTCAGTGTGATTTCAAACGTCCTGAGATTAAATATAATGCTTCGCATATAGAAACCGGCAAACA
The DNA here is from genome assembly GCA_934373455.1 of uncultured Marvinbryantia sp. GTDB lineage: Bacteria > Bacillota > Clostridia > Lachnospirales > Lachnospiraceae > Marvinbryantia. Next base: position 2,630 of record CAKRON010000024.1, on the reverse strand, counting down.
TCTTGCATTTGATGTAGAAGGACGTCATATCGAAGCAAATTACAGAGGATTTTATAATGTATATAATATTCTGGCAGTATATGCAGCAGCCAGAGAAGCCGGATTGGAAATTAAGAATTTTGTGGATGTTCTCAAGAAATATAATCCGGAAAATGGACGTAACGAACACTTTTTCATAAATGGAACAGAAGTGATTTTAAATCTGGCAAAGAATCCTGCAGGATTTAACCAGAATATTTCCGCTGTTATGGAAGATACATCCAAAAAAGATCTGATTATTTTAATAAATGATAATGATCAGGATGGAACAGATATTTCCTGGTTGTGGGATGTAGATTTTGATCGTTTTCAGGCTGATAATATCAATAGTATCATAGTAAGTGGAATTCGTTGTCAGGATATGAGATTAAGATTAAAATATGTAGATATTTCTTCCAGTGTGGAACCGGATGTAGAAAAAGCAATCAGAGACCGGATTGAACATGGATGTAAAAATCTATATGTGTTGGTAAATTATACAGGTCTTTACAGTACTCATAATATTCTGAAAAAAATAGAAACAGAATATGCTGACAGAAAGGATTGAAAGATATGAAGATAACAATCGGGCATTTGTATCCGGATTTATTGAATTTATATGGTGACAGAGGAAATATTCAGTGTCTGATGAAACGTTGTCAATGGCGCGGAATAGAAGCTGAGACGATCTGTTATGAAATCAATGATGAAATCGATTTTTCGAAACTTGATATTGTACTTCTGGGCGGTGGTTCTGACAGGGAACAGATGTTGGTTTGCAATAAGCTGAAAAGTATCAGAGAAGATTTTAAAGAATATGTAGAACATAATGGGGTAGTAATAGCTATTTGCGGAGGTTATCAGCTGCTGGGAAATTATTATGCAACAGCGGAAGGAAAAATAGAAGGACTTGGAATCATTGATCTGGATACTGACAGAGGAACAGATTATCGTTTGATCGATAATATTGTGTTGGAAAGTGATTTGGTATCTATGCCGATTGTTGGATTTGAGAATCATGGAGGCAGAACAAATATCAAAAATAATAAACCATTTGGAAAAGTAATTTATGGCAGCGGAAATGATGGAAAAAGTGGGTACGAAGGGGTAGTATATAAAAATGTTATTGGCACCTATCTTCATGGTCCGCTGCTTCCAAAAAATCCGGAAGTGGCAGATTATCTGATACAGAAAGCTTTGGAGAGAAAATATGACAAAGAGATAACATTACAGGTATTAGATGATACAGAGGAAAAAGAAGCAAATTCTTATATTTATAATCGTTTCAAAGGAAAAGTGAGTAAACCACAGAATCAGGAACAGCTAGTATAGTAACTGTTTTGGATGGAGTAAAGAAAAGATGAAGAATTATATTCTGGAAGTGTGTGTTGACAGTGTAGAATCTGCATTGGCGGCAAAATCTGGTGGAGCAACCCGCTTGGAATTATGTGCAAATCTTATAATAGGCGGAACAACACCAGGATATGCTTTATTTGAACAGGTGAAAAAGGAAACACATCTTCCTATACGGGTTTTGATTCGTCCAAGGTTTGGAGATTTCTTATATACTTTTTACGAGTATGAGCAGATGCTTTATGATATTAGATATTTTTCGCAAGCAGGTGCAGATGGCATTGTGATTGGAAGTTTAAATAAAGATGGTACACTTAATGAGGAACAGATGCATGGAATGATTGAAGCGGCCGACGGAAAAGGTATTACATTACACCGGGCGTTTGATGTGTGTGCAGATCCTATAGAAACATTACAAAAAGCAGTAGACCTTGGTATAGATACGATTTTGACATCAGGGCAGGAAGCAGATTGTTTTACAGGCAGAAAACTGATAAGGCAGCTTGTACAGCTTATGGAAGACAGGGAGTTAGAATATAAGAATAAAGATAAGCTGAGAAAAGAAAAAATGATTCTGGTTGGCGCCGGCGTAAGCTCTTCCAATATTGTAGAAATTGCAAAAGTGACAGGTGCACAGGCATTTCACATGTCAGGGAAAGAGATTATTGTCAGTGGCATGCAGTATCGGAATAAGAAGGTGCATATGGGAGTGGCTGATCTGAGTGAATTTGAAATTTATCGCACAGCAGAAGAAGAAATTCGTAAGACCATTGAAAAATTAAAAAAAATTAAAAATAATATTGACAAATAGAAAAGTATTTAGTATAATGACTCATGCGTCAATGATTGATGCAAGTTTTGAATATCGATAATGAGAGTTCAGAATCAGGAGAAATACTCAAGAGGCTGAAGAGGCGCCCCTGCTAAGGGTGTAGGTCGTTTGCGCGGCGCGAGGGTTCAAATCCCTCTTTCTCCGTTAGTCAATTACAAATAACTTGAAAAAAGTTTAAAAAAGTACTTGACAAAAACAAATCGACATGATAAACTTTAGAAGTTCGCTCGAAAGAGAAGAACAAGTCAAGAAAAGAAAAACTTAAAAAAGTTTTAAAAAGTACTTGACAAAAACATAAAGCAGTGATAAAATAAATGAGTTGCTGCTGATAAGTGAGTAACAAAAGAACTTTGATAATTGAACAGTGAAACAACCTTGAAAGATTCTAAAAAGTTAATTCAAGGAACTGACCTTATAAAACAGTAAA
>CAKRON010000023.1 GCA_934373455.1 uncultured Marvinbryantia sp. | reverse complement strand
AGAACATGGAGAGCTTTATGGCAGACAATGAGGCGTATTTCCTGGAGATGGAGGCTTACTTAAGTAAGGGTGATCCGGAAGCTGCGGCGAAAGAAATTTCAAAGACATTTGTGGAAGCTGTAAAGAATCGATTTGAGGTAAAAGGAAAGATTAAGGGGACAGTGCAGGCGGATCTTAATTTCTTTATGATTTATTATGTGTTCCCGGCCATTCTGAAAAGAGGTCATGAACAGGCAACGTTGCTTGCTGATACTCTGTGCGAGACGTGGGGGAACAGTTTTAAGGGCAGTAAAATCAGTTACACGGATTATGACAGATTATACAATACGTTTCGGGAAAAAATATTCGGAATATTTTAAGAGTGAGGGACTTATGAACAAATATTTTTTAGCAATTGATATAGGCGCTTCCAGCGGGAGACATATTTTGGGCAGTATTGAAGACGGAAAGATTGTATTAGAGGAAGTATATCGTTTCTGGAATGGGATGGATAACGTGGACGGAACACTTTGCTGGGACGTTGAAAGATTATTCAACGAGATCATTGCCGGTATGAAAAAATGTAAAGAAATCGGTAAAATTCCGGTAAGTGTCGGTGTGGATACATGGGGTGTTGACTTTGTACTGTTAGACAAAGAAGATCAGATTGTAGGTCAGACAGTTGGTTATCGTGACCACAGAACAGATAGTATGGATGAAGAAGTGTACAAAATCATTTCAGAAGATGATTTGTATGCAAGAACAGGTAACCAGAAAGCAATCTATAACACAATTTATCAGCTGATGGCAGTTAAGAAAATGCATCCGGAACATCTGGAAAAAGCAGATGCAATGTTAATGATTCCGGATTATTTCCATTTCAAATTAAGCGGAAAGAAAGTACAGGAATATTCAGAAGCAACCACTGCTCAGCTGATCAATCCTGCGACAAAAGACTGGGATTATGAACTGATCGATATGCTGGGATTCCCAAGAGGAATTTTCCAGAAAGTACTCATGCCTGGAACTGCAATCGGAAGTCTGACGGAAGAAGTGAAGGAATTAGTCGGATATGACTGTAAGGTGGTATTGCCTCCGACACATGATACTGCATCCGCAGTTATGGCGATTCCGACCAATGCAGAAGATACCTGCTATATCAGCTCCGGAACATGGTCTTTGATGGGTGTGGAAATGGCAGAAGCAAACTGCTCACCAAAGAGCAAAGAAGCGAACTTCACAAATGAAGGTGGATATGGTGGAAAGATTACATATCTTGCGAATATTATGGGGCTTTGGATGATTCAGTCTGTGCGTAACCAGCTGGCACCGGATATGTCTTATGGAGATTTGTGTGAACAGGCTTCCCATGAGACGATTCAGACAGTAGTGGATTGCCAGGATTCCAGCTTCCTTTCTCCGGATGATATGGTGGAAGCGGTAAAAGATTACTGCAGAAAGACAAATCAGGAAGTTCCGGAAACTTTACCGGCACTGGCAAGTGTGATTTATAATTCTCTGGCAAAATGTTATGCTGAGAAATTAGAAGAAATTCAGAAGATCACAGGCGTGAAATATGATAAAATCAATATCATCGGCGGTGGTTCCAATGCAGCATATCTGAATGAACTGACTGCGAAATATACAGGTGTCGGCGTTCATGCAGGTCCTGGTGAAGCTACCGCAATTGGAAATATTTTATCTCAGATGTTGGAAGAAGGAACCTTTGCAGATTTAAAAGAAGCAAGAAATTGTGTTGCGGATTCCTTTGAGATTAAGATTTACTAAAAAGATTTTCATTTTTTACAAGTGAGGAAGGCATGGTAAAATAAATGGCAGACTGTAAAACAAAAACAATCTGTTTTACAAACAACAAGGGTGGAAGCGGAAAGTCAACAACGTGTGCGAATCTGGCGTTTGAGCTGGCATCTGCCGGCAGAAAAGTTCTTTTGATTGACGGGGATATGCAGTTGAATCTTTCATTGTCCTTTTTTGATGAAGAACAGGTTCTACAGATGGCAGAATGTGAGAAAAACCTATATTATGCCATAAAAAACAAACAGGATTTAAGTGAGTATATTGTACATACGCCATATGAAAATCTGGATTTGATTCCATCCTCTACGTTAATGAGTCAGATTGAATATGAACTCTTTACAATGATACAGAGAGAGTATGTATTAAAAAAATGTTTGCGTGGCATCTATGAAAAAGAAAGTTACGACTATATTTTGATAGATGCTCCTCCGACATTGGGAACATGGGTGATCAACATTTTGTGTACCGCAGATTATGTGATTGTTCCTGTGGAGGCTTCTCCATGGGGATTGTTCGGACTGGCAAATATGTTTGACTTTTTAAATGGAATGTCTGAAATGATCGATGCAAGGATAATGGGTGTTCTGATTACAAAGGTAGATGAAAGAAAGAATTATTATAAGCAGACGAGGGAAAACTTGGCAGGTTATGATAATATACATGTGTTTGATTCTTTCATACATGTGGATTCTTCTATTGAATGGGCGCAGGATAACTCCGTACCGGTCTCAGTATATAAGAAGAGTACAAGAAGTGCAAAAGAATTTCAGAAATTGGCAAAGGAGGTCATGAATTATGGCAGTAGGTAAAGGCAGTATGGCCAGAGCATCAAAGGCGGCAGATCAGACGTCTGCACCAAAAGCGACAAAAGCAGCAGAAGCGACAAAAGTGGCAGAACCGGTAAAAGCAGACAATGCAGCATCCAAAGAGGCCGCAAAGAAAGCAACGGCTGGAACGAAGCGGACAACTACAAGGAAAACGGCTGCAAAAGCGAAAAGCAAAACGGTAACAGCCAGTACTGTGGTTTCCGGAACTTCGAAAGAAGTGATGCAGATGATCGAGTATCAGAAGTCCAGCCAGGTCTTAGACCGTGAACCGGAAACGAATGAAACCTTTGGAGTTGGAGAAGCAATGCCTATTTATTTCTTCTAAGAGATGAATGTAAGATAAGAAAGAGTATCGCAAAGAATAAAAAATGTTCTGAGCGGTACTCTTTTTCTGTATGACTTATACGCGAAGAAGATCTGATAAAACGGAGATGTTGGAGTTTAAAATCAGGTCGACTGGAAAATCCGATTCTTCTAATAAAGGGAAAATGTATTGCATATCTCCAATATGTCTTTTTCCATGGCTGTCACTGGAAAGCAGAACGGGCAGTTCAATCTTTTTACATATCTTTAAAATTTTGCGGCAGTTTTCCTGCCCGTTTACACGATAGGCATCCGGCATGAGGGAGTCGTTGTTGATTTCCGGAAAAATGCCTTTCTTTTTGGCAATCTCTAACAGATAATCAAAATCCACCGGAAAACGGGCATCATCAATGTGACCTAAAAAATGTACGTTTGGATGGTTCATCGCATGGATGTATGCCTGAGTAAGATCTTTATATTGGTACGGCGTAAAAAATGGTGAATGAATACTGATGATAGCATAATCCAATGAGGACAGTATATCGTCTGCCAGATCCACATCGCCGGCAGTATTAAGGATATTCAATTCACAGCCGTAAAGTATATTGATGCCAAAACGCTTTCGGTTGGCAAGCTTCAGACCTTGAAAATAAGAAGCTTTTGCTGAACCGGCGGAGGCGGGTCCGTGCTCAGATATCCCTAAAAGAGAAATCCCTGAATCGGAAGCGGCTTTGATCATGTCAGTGATGGTGTCGGTGGAACCGTGTCCGCTGCTGATGCTGTGGGTGTGTAAATCTGCTAAAATGGGATATCTGTTTTGGAAATCGGAAGAAATATTTTTATTTATCATAAAGAAACCTTTCACAAAAACTACATTTAAAAAGTATACGATATAACGAAAGAATAAAAAATAATCCGAAGATCATTGTGTAATCTGACGTAAAAAACGAAAAAATAAAAATTATTTATCATGATTATAACCTATAAATAAAAAAAATCCAATAAGAAATTTGAAAAAACAAAGGAAAAACAAAGAGAAAACAACAAAAACCAATACAAACACGTGCAAAAACCACATAAAACACAAAAAAACGAGAAAAAATAAATAAGAAAATAAAATAAAAATGTTGTTTTGTGTTGACTTTATTGCGGAACCATTATATAATCATGATAGCGGTATAAAATATAAACCAAAAAGGAGAACAAGAAATGGCACTGAACGAATACGAAATCAAAAAAATGATCTGTGATGTAGGTAAAAGAATCTACGACCGTAACATGGTAGCAGCTAACGATGGTAATATCTCTGTAAAACTGAATGATAATGAATTCTTATGTACACCAACAGGCGTTTCCAAAGGATTCATGACTCCTGATTTTATCTGTAAAGTAGATGCGCAGGGTAATGTAATTCAGGCAAACAAAGGATTTAAACCATCATCCGAAATCAAAATGCATATGAGAGTATACGCAAAAAGACCAGACGTAGGCGCTGTAGTTCATGCACATCCTACATTTGCAACAAGCTTTGCAATTGCTGGTATTCCACTGACACAGCCAATCATGCCAGAAGCAGTTATCGCATTAGGATGCGTGCCGATTGCTCCTTACGGAACACCTTCCACAATGGAGATTCCAGATGCAGTAGAACCATACTTAGAGCACTTTGATGCAGTATTGTTAGAGAGCCACGGTGCATTGACATGGTCTACAGATTTGATGGCTGCATACATGAAGATGGAATCTGTTGAGTTCTATGCTGAACTGTTATACAAAGCAAAAATGCTTGGCGGACCAAAGGAATTCGACAAAGAACAGATCGCTAAATTATACGAAATCAGAAGAAAAATGGGACTTCCGGGACGTCATCCGGCAAACCTCTGCCAGAACAAAGGCAAAGAAAACTGTCATAACTGCGGTGGCTCATGCAGCAGCTCTGCATCAAAGACTGATGACAGCCAGGAATTAGTAGCAGCTATTACAAAGAAAGTATTGGAATCATTAGGCAAATAATCATATGAATAAAAATAATCTGGAAACAATCGTTAACAATATTGTCGGCGACGCCATCGTAAAAGAGGTTATGTCTTTAAAACTGGCAGTGAAGTTAATAGAAGCTGTGGAGGAAAAGGCAGCAGAAATGGGACTGGCAGTTGTGGTTGCAGTATCGGATGCATCGGGCAGACCCATTGCTGTGCATTGTATGGATGGCGCTTATCATGGAAGCTTTGATGTGGCGGTGAATAAGACTTATACCTCTACGGCGTTTCAGATGTCGACAGCAAAATTATCCAGACTTTGCCAGCCTGGACAGGATCTGTACGGATTACAGTTCAGCAATGATGGCAAGGTAATGATATTGGGAGGCGGAGAACCATTGATGGTTGGGAAGACCATGATAGGTGCCCTGGGAGTGTCTGGCGGCAGTGCCCAGGAGGATTCGGATCTGGCAGCTTATGGGGTATCCGCATTAAAGGAGGTAATAAAGTGTCTGTAGATGAACGCATGGTACATGACATCGTACAGAAGGTCGTGGCAAATATGCAGATTTCCGGAAATGTAGCCGGTATGCATGGTGTTTTTAAGGACATGAATGAAGCAATTAATGCTTCAATCGAAGCACAGAAAAAAGTGTGCACCATGACCTTAGACCAGAGAGAACAAATTATTTCTAATATTCGTAAAAAGACTCATGAAAATGCTGAGATTTTAGCAAACATGGGTGTAAACGAGACAGGAATGGGTAATGTGGGAGATAAGATTCTCAAACATCACCTTACTGCTGACAAAGTACCTGGAACAGAAGATATCACCACTACTGCATGGTCCGGAGACAGAGGACTTACATTAGTAGAGATGGGACCTTTCGGAGTGATCGGAGCGATTACTCCGGCAACGAACCCTTCTGAGACAGTTGTCTGCAACTGTATCGGTATGCTTGCAGGTGGAAATACAGTTGTATTTAATCCACATCCAAATGCAAAGAAGACAACAATTTACACAATTAACATGATCAACGAAGCTTCTCTGGAAGCAGGCGGACCAGACAACATCGCAGTAACAGTTGAGGTTCCGACACTTGATACAAGTGCGATCATGATGAAACATCCGGCAATCCATCTGCTGGTAGCAACAGGTGGACCTGGAGTAGTAACTGCAGTACTTTCCTCAGGAAAGAGAGCAATCGGAGCCGGTGCGGGAAACCCTCCTGTATTGGTAGATGAGACAGCAGATATCAGAAAGGCAGCACAGGATATCGTAAACGGATGTACCTTTGATAACAACCTTCCTTGTATCGCAGAAAAAGAAATCGTTGCAGTAGACAGTATTGCAGACGAATTGATGAACTACATGATTTCTGAAAATGGCTGCTACCTGGCAAGCAAAGAAATTCAGGATAAGTTAGTACAGACAGTACTTACACCTAAGGGAGCATTAAACAGAAAATGTGTCGGCAGAAGTGCACAGACTCTTCTGGCTATGGTAGGTGTAAATGTAGGTCCGGAAATCCGTTGTATCGTATTTGAAGGACAGAAAGAACATCCATTGATTGCAGAAGAACTGATGATGCCAATCTTGGGTATGGTTCGTGTCGGATCCTTTGAAGAAGGTGTGGAAACAGCAGTATGGTTAGAGCATGGCAATCGTCATTCCGCTCATATCCATTCTAAGAATGTGGATCACATTACTACTTATGCGAAAGCATTGGATACAGCTATTTTAGTGAAAAACGGACCAAGTTATGCAGCATTGGGATTCGGTGGAGAAGGCTATTGTACATTTACCATCGCTTCCAGAACCGGAGAAGGTTTGACAGCTGCACACAGCTTTACAAAGAGCAGACGTTGTACGATGTCTGACAGTCTTTGCATTAGATAAGAGAAGGAGATAATAAAAATGGCAGTAAAAGAACAGGACGTTGAATTAATCGTAAGACAGATCCTGGATCAGATGTCCAACGGTGCAGTAGGTACACCAGCAGCAAAGGCATCCGAAACCGGAATTCCTTCCACCGCACATGTGGCTATACTTACTGAGTTAGAGAAGTTCGAAGTAAAAGAATTTCCAATGCCAGAAGTTGGGGATGACGATATCCTCGTTAAAGTAGAAGGTTGTGGCGTTTGTGGTACAGATGCTCACGAATTTAAGAGAGATCCATTCGGTCTGATTCCGGTTGCACTGGGACATGAAGGAACCGGTGAGATCGTTAAAATGGGTAAAAATGTAAAGAAAGACTCTGCAGGAAAAGACTTGAAACTCGGTGATAAGGTTGTTACCTGTATGATCTTCAAAGATAACCCGGATATTACGATGTACGATCTGAACAAGCAGAACGTAGGCGGAGCTGATGTATACGGCTTACTTCCGGATGATGACATTCATTTAAACGGATGGTTTTCTGATTACATTTTGATCCGTGGTGGTTCCACAGTATTTAACGTAAGTGATCTGGATCTGGATTCCAGAATCCTGATCGAGCCTTGTGCAGTATTGGTACATGCAGTAGAAAGAGCTAAAACAACAGGAATCCTTCGTTTCAACAGCCGCGTGGTTGTTCAGGGATGTGGACCGATCGGTCTGATCTGTATCGCAGTTCTTCGTACCATGGGTATCGAAAATATCACAGCAGTAGATGGCAACCAGGCAAGACTTGATTTTGCTATGAGAATGGGAGCTACAAAGACTGTAAACTTTATGGATCATAAAGGAATTGAAGCATTAACAAAAGGTGTAGAAGATTCCTTCGACGGACATCTGGCAGATTTTGCATTCCAGTGTACAGGAAATCCTAAAGCGCATGCAAATATTTACAAATTCATCCGCAACGGTGGTGGACTTTGTGAATTAGGTTTCTTTATCAATGGTGGAGATGCACAGATCAATCCACACTTTGACTTATGTTCCAAAGAAATCACATTAGTAGGATCCTGGGTATATACCTTAAGAGACTATGCTACTACATTTGATTTCTTAAAGAGAGCAAAAGGCATCGGACTTCCAATGGCAGACTTAATTACTGATAAATATCCATTAGAAGAAATTAACGAAGCATTAAAGAAGAACCTGGAAATGACTGGACTTAAAATTGCGGTTGTCAATAAATAAGGGTATTCGGAAAGGATAGATCATGGAAAATCTGACAACACGTGACAATCAGGAAGCGGTAGGTTTGTTAGAAGTATTTGGACTTGTGTGTGCGTTTCTTGCAGCAGACGCAGGTTGCAAAGCGGCAAATGTACGCCTGGAAGTGTTCGATAAGAACAAGCCTGGCAATGCAGATGCCCTACCGGTACCACTTTTGGTCACTGTCAAATTCAGAGGCAGTATCGCCGATGTGGAAGAGGCAATGCGTGCTGCAGAAGCAGTGGCTGCGGCTCATACAGGTATCGTATCCAAACATATTATTCCAAGACCTACAGCGGACACAGAGAAAATGTTGACGGTCAGCGCACTTGATAAAGATTGATTCATATTTTATATTATATTAGACAAGATCTTAAGGAGGATTATTATAATGGCACAGGAAGCATTAGGCATGATTGAAACAAGAGGACTTACAGCAGCAATCGAAGCAGCAGATGCAATGACAAAAGCAGCTGAAGTAGCTTTAGTTGGAACAGAAAAAATCGGTTCCGGATTAGTAACAGTTATGGTACGTGGAGACGTAGGAGCTGTAAAAGCAGCAGTAGAAGCCGGAACATCTGCAGCAAGCAGACTTGGTGAATTAGTTGCTACACACGTAATTCCAAGACCACATACTGATGTGGAAAAAATTCTTCCAAAATTCAAAGGCTAAGAAATGAGAAAGTGCTGTCTGACAGATAAGAATCTGTCGGACAGGTTAAAGGAGAATCGGCATGGGTAATGCATATGGATTCATGGAGATCACGGGTGTTGTAGCTGCAACAGATGCACTTGACATCATGTGTAAAGCGGCAGATGTATCACTTGCAACCTGGGAACGGAAACTGGGTGGAAGATTGGTTACATTGGTAATACAAGGTGAAGTGGAATCTGTAAGACAGTCGATAGAGGCAGCAAGTGCAAATGCAATCAAGAAGCCTGTATCCGTTGGGATACTCCCAAATCCGCACCCTGAAATTGTAAAGATGGTTGAATTATCAGCCAGCCGCTTTAAAGGAAAACCGGAACCTTCGTCTGATCCAAAAATGCTCGGACAGGATCCGCCGGATTTTGTCCCGGAAGACAAATAAATAGATAAAACAGGAGGAAATAATTATGGCATTAGAAGCATTAGGTATGATTGAAACCAGAGGCTTAGTAGCAGCAGTTGAGGCAGCAGATGCAATGTGTAAAGCAGCAAACGTTACATTAGTTGGAACAGAAAAAATCGGTTCCGGATTAGTAACAGTTATGGTACGTGGAGACGTAGGAGCTGTAAAATCTGCAGTAGAAGCCGGAGCAAGCAGCGCAAGTACATTAGGTGAATTAGTTGCTACACACGTAATCCCAAGACCACACGGTGATGTGGAAATGATTTTACCAACAGTGAAATAGTAACATTTCATATGGCCTCTGGCAGAACTGCCAAGGTGCGCGTCATGCAAATGCATGGCGCGTATCTTTCAGCGGGATTGCCGGGGCATTCTTGAAAAGGGATGGTGTGAATCTTGAATGCTTATAATAACGTAGAAGAAATTACCAGAATGGTATTACAGGCAATGGAAAATACCAATTCAAATAAACCTGCTGTAAAAGTACCGGTAGGAATATCAGCAAGACACATTCATTTGACCCAGGAAGATGTAGAAAAGTTATTTGGTAAGGGATATCAGCTTACAAAGAAAAAAGAATTAATGGGTGGTCAGTTCGCATCCAACGAGCAGTGTACAATTGTAGGATTAAAACTGAGAGCAATTGAAAATGTTCGTATTTTAGGACCTGTAAGAAGCAAATCCCAGGTAGAAATTTCTGCAACAGATGCGCGTACATTAGGAATCAAAGCACCGGTCAGACAGTCTGGCGATACAGCCGGATCTGCTCCGATTGCGCTGGTTGGTCCAAAAGGAGTTATTTATCTTGATGAAGGCTGTATCGTAGCAGCCAGACATATTCATATGTGTCCGGCAGATGCAGCAGCAGCAGGATTAAAAGATAATGATTTTGTTTCTGTACGTGTGGGCAATGAACGTGGTGTAGTTTTAGATCAGGTAAAGATCCGTGTAGATGAATCTTTTACAACGGAGATGCATATCGATACTGATGAAGCGAATGCTTCTCAGGTAAAACAGGACGATTTAGCGACAATCATATTTTAAGAAAGCTCAGACTGCGGTTGTAAAATGTAGTAATCGGCTTTCAATTCATAAATTCGATGGAGATTTATTATGATAATTGGAAAAGTTGTGGGAAGCTTATTTTCTACGAGAAAAAGTGATAAATTAGTTGGCAACAAGTTTATGATTGTTGAACCGGTTGAAAACATGAGAACTACCGGAAGTCGCCTGGTTGCAATAGATATCATTGGCGCCGGAATAGGGGAATACGTATTGGTGGCACAGGGCAGTGCAGCCAGAATCGGCTGTGATATGGCAGATGCACCAATAGATGCAGCTATTGTTGGAATCATTGATGAAGGACAGGATTGGAGTAAATAATATGCTAATCGATGAACTGAAAAATATTGCAAGAAATAATGGTGTAGTGGGAGCCGGCGGTGCCGGCTTCCCAGCCTATGCAAAAATGACAGAAAAGGCAGACACAGTCATTTTAAACTGTGTGGAATGTGAGCCATTATTAAAGCTTCACAGACAGTTGCTGGCTACTCATACAGAAGAAATTATTCAGATGCTGGATGAGGTAAGAGAAAGCTTTGGCGCAAAGGAAGCGGTAATTGGAATTAAAAGTGAATATGTAACTACGATCAAAGCAATAGAGGAAGTAATAGGTGACTTTCCGAAAGTAAGGATTTGTGCGCTCAGAGCAGCTTATCCGATGGGTGATGAAGTAGTTTTGATTTATGAAGCCACCGGACGTGTGATTAAACCAGGCGGGCTTCCGATAGATGAAAATGTAGTGGTATATAATGTAGAAACCATGTATAATTTGTACAGGGCAGTACATCTTGATATACCGGTAACAAATAAATTAGTATCCATTGTTGGAGAGATTGATCATCCGCTGACGGTACGTGTTCCACTGGGAACAACGGTAAAAGAAGCAATTTCCCTTGCCGGTAAAGTAACGGTAGAAGATCCTGCCTATGTGATGGGCGGTCCGATGATGGGACGTCTTGGAACAGACAATACAGTGATTACCAAGACAACGAATGCAATTATTATATTGCCAAAAGACCACCATGTGGTCGTAAGAATGAATAAAAATCTGGAGATCGAAAAGAGAAGGGCATCTTCTTCCTGCTGTCAGTGCAGGACCTGTACCGATATGTGTTCCAGACATGCATTGGGACATCCGATCGAACCACATAGAATCATGAGAGCAGTTGCGAATCATGATACCAGTGATCTGAGTGTGTTTGTGAACTCCGCATACTGCAGTGGATGTGGAATTTGTGAAAAATATGCCTGTCCGCAAGGATTATCTCCAAAATCTATTATTCAGGAATTTAAAGGCGGCTTAAGAGGCGCAGGAATTAAAGTAGAAAAGATCGATCCGGCTCCGGTTGCAGAAGACAGAGAACTGAGAAAATTACCGGTTCACAGACTGGCAGCGAGATTAGATTTAGCAAGATACGATAAGCCGGCTCCGTTTGAAGAGACTACACCTGTTACAAAACGGGTAAAGATCCCGATGAGCCAGCATATTGGAGCACCAGCCACACCGATTGTAAGTGTTGGAGATCAGGTGAAAAAAGGTCAGTTAATCGGAGAACCGAAAGACGGCCTGAGCGTAGCAATTCATTGCTCTATTGATGGAGTGGTTGAAAAAGTCAGCGACAGAGAAGTAGTGGTAAAAGGAAAGTAAGATCCATAAAAAGAGAGGAAGAAAATTATGGCCAGAGCGATTGGTATGGTAGAATGTACAACAGTATCTACTGGTTTTAAAGCAGCCGATGAAATGGCAAAGGCGGCAGATGTAGAAATTTTACAGGCTGAAGTGACCTGCCCAGGTAAATTTATTATCTTAGTTGCAGGTGATCTGAGTGCAGTTCGAGCATCAGTAGATGTAGCAGCAGCAAAATTTGCTGATAAAGTTATGGATACTTTTGTATTAGGAAATCCTCACGATTCTATTTTCCCTGCTATTTATGGTACTGCACAGCCGGAGAAAATAGATGCACTGGGTATTTTAGAGACATACGATGTATCAGCATTGATCGTAGCAGCAGATTTGGCAGCAAAGACAGCCATTGTTGATCTGATTGAACTGCGATTAGCAAAAGGAATGTGTGGAAAGAGTTATATGACGATCACAGGAAGCGTATCCGCTGTTCAAGCAGCGATTGATCATGCGAAAGCGGAAGCAGGTGACAGAGGTATGTTCCTTGACAGTTCTGTTATTCCACGTCCTTCTGATAAACTTATGAAATATATTATGTAATTTAGGAAAAAGAGGGGAATATATGCTTGCAGTTGAAAGACGAAAACAGATTCTGGAACAGGTTCACAAAGATAAGAAAGTAATTGTAAGTGAATTAAGCAAGCAGTTTCGGGTTTCGGAAGAAACCATTCGAAGAGATTTAGAGAAGCTGGCAGATGACGGACATGTTATTAAAAGCTACGGAGGCGCTGTGATAAATGAGATCGGCAGTATCGATCTGCCGTTCAATGTCAGATGGAAAGCGAACTCTGTAGGAAAGCAAAAGATTGCAGATTTGATCAGACAGGAGATCCAGGATGGTGAGCATATTTTCCTGGATGCCTCGACGACAGCAGTTTTTATTGCGAAAAATATAAAGAACAAGAAAAAGCTTACAGTAATTACCAATTCGATTGAGAATTTACTGGAGTTATCAGATATTTCAGAATGGGATATCATTTCTACCGGAGGTATGTTAAAAGGAGATTCCATGTCTTTTTTGGGAGTGAAGGCAGCCGACAGCATTGAACAGTATAATGCTGATAAGGTGTTTTTATCCTGTAAGGGACTGGATATTCAAAAAGGGGTTACAGAAGGTAATGAAGAGACAGGGTGTATTAAACAAAGCATGATTAAATCAGCTAAGAAAGTATACCTGACTGTAGATTCTTCAAAATTCGATAAAGTAGGTTTTTATAATATTTGCCCGATTTCCGGACTGGATGTGGTTGTGACGGATAAAAAACCGGATGAAAGATGGATGGAAGCATTTGAAAAAAATGGGATCCAATGTATCTATCCAAAGGAAATGGACGAAATAAACTAAAAATCAACGCAAAAACAAAGTGAAAGGAATGGCAGCGGGATGGGAAATTACGATAGCACACCAATTGCAAAGTCAGATCGTATAAAAAGACTGGTAGACCATCTGTATGCAAAAATGCCTGAGATTGAAGCGGCGAGAGCTGAACTGATCACAGAATCATATCGGGCTACAGAAGGTCAGCCGGTAGTGATGCGCAAAGCACGTGCTTTTGAACATATTTTAAAAAATCTGCCGATTATTATCAGACCGGAAGAATTAATTGTTGGAAGTACAACAATTGCGCCGAGAGGATGTCAGACATATCCTGAATTTTCATATGACTGGTTAGAGGCAGAATTCGAAACGGTAGAAACAAGAAGTGCCGATCCATTCTATATTTCGGATGAGACAAAAAAGAGATTACTGGCTGCGGACGCTTACTGGAAAGGAAAAACAACCAGTGAGCTGGCAACTTCCTACATGGCGCCGGAGACACTTCGTGCCATGAAGCATAATTTCTTTACACCGGGAAACTATTTTTACAATGGCGTAGGACATGTAACCGTTCAATATGATACTGTTTTGGCGATTGGTCTTAACGGTGTAAAAGAAAAAGTGAAAAAAGAAATGGAAAGCTGTAATTTTGGTGATGCTGATTATTCTACCAAAATGCGCTTTTTAGAAGCGATTCTTATTTCCTGTGATGCAGTCATTGCTTATGCAAATCGTTATGCTGTAATGGCAGAAGAGATGGCAGAAAAAGAGATGGATGCAGCGAGAAGACAGGAACTTCTGACGATTGCTAAGATTTGTAAAAATGTACCGGAGTTCCCGGCTGAAAGCTTCCAGGAAGCATGTCAGTCTTTCTGGTTTATTCAGCAGGTATTACAGATTGAGTCCAGTGGACATTCTATTTCACCGGGACGTTTTGATCAGTATATGTATCCTTATTATGAGAAGGATATCAAAGCCGGCAGTCTTACGCGTGAATATGCACAGGAATTAATTGACTGTATCTGGGTAAAATTAAATGATTTGAATAAATGTCGTGATGCGGCAAGTGCAGAAGGCTTTGCAGGATACTCTTTATTCCAGAACTTAATTGTCGGAGGACAGACTGTTCAGGGCAGAGATGCCACCAATGATCTTTCCTTTATGTGTATCACAGCCAGTGAGCATGTATTTTTACCAATGCCATCTTTATCGATTCGTGTATGGCATGGTTCTTCCAAGGCATTGTTGCTTCGTGCAGCAGAACTGACAAGAACCGGTATCGGTTTGCCGGCATACTATAATGACGAAGTGATCATTCCTGCATTGGTTCATCGTGGCGCAACGATGGATGAAGCTAGAAATTACAATATTATCGGTTGTGTAGAGCCACAGGTTCCGGGTAAAACAGATGGCTGGCATGATGCGGCATTCTTTAATATGTGCCGCCCATTGGAAATGGTATTTTCCAACGGTTATGACAATGGAGAGATTGCAAGTATTCAGACCGGTGATGTGGAAAGCTTCCAGACTTTTGAAGAATTTATGGAAGCATATCGAAAGCAGATGTTGTATAACATCGAATTGATGGTAAATGCAGATAATGCAATTGATTTTGCGCATGCACAGCTTGCACCGTTACCATTTGAATCTTGCCTGGTAGACGATTGTATCAAGCGTGGTAAGAGTGCACAGGAAGGTGGAGCGATTTACAACTTTACCGGTCCTCAGGGTTTTGGTATTGCAAACGTGGCAGACTCCTTATATACCATCAAGAAGTTAGTATTTGAAGAAAAACGCATTACCATGGGTGAATTAAAGAAAGCTCTGGAAATGAACTATGGTAAGGGCCTGGATGCGATTACTGCCGGTGAGATTGCACTGCAGGTAGCAAAAGGCTTGAAAGATGCCGGTCAGGAAGTTGGGCAGGATACGATTGCAAATACGATCAAACAGGTATTAGAAATGGAATTACCTGCAGATGTTAAAGCACGATATGAAGAAATTCATGAAATGATTCTGGAACTTCCGAAATACGGAAATGATATCGATGAAGTAGACGAGATTGCCCGTGAGGCAGCATATTTCTACACAAGACCATTGGAAACTTTCAGGAATCCAAGAGGCGGAATGTATCAGGCAGGTCTGTATCCGGTATCTGCCAATGTTCCTTTGGGTGCACAGACGGGAGCTACTCCGGATGGAAGATTAGCACATACACCGGTAGCAGATGGTGTGGGACCTACATCTGGATTTGATGTCAGTGGACCGACAGCTTCCTGTAATTCAGTTGCAAAACTGGATCATGCAATTGCAAGTAATGGAACGCTCTTTAATATGAAAATGCATCCGACAGCTATGGCTGGAGAAAAGGGATTGGAGAGTTTTATATCTTTGATCCGTGGATATTTTGATCAGCAGGGTATGCATATGCAGTTTAATGTTGTGGATCGTGCGACACTTTTAGATGCGCAGGCTCATCCTGAAAAATATAGTGGTCTGATCGTGCGAGTGGCCGGATATTCTGCTTTGTTTACAACATTATCAAAATCCTTACAGGATGATATTATTAAGAGAACAGAACAGGCTGATAATCGATAGGAAGGAAAAATGCGTTATGAAAGAATATTTGAATACATCCGGCAGGATTTTTGATATTCAGCGATATTCCATACATGATGGCCCTGGAATCCGAACCATAGTTTTCTTAAAAGGATGTGCGTTAAGATGCAGATGGTGTTGTAATCCGGAATCACAGTCTTTTGAAGTAGAAACGATGATGATCAACGGAAAACCGAAGGTTATGGGGAAAGATGTGACTGTAGCGGAAGTTATGAAAACGGTAGAAAGAGATATGCCGTACTATTTGCAGTCTAACGGAGGAATTACTCTTTCCGGTGGTGAATGTACCCTTCAGCCAGAGTTTTCAGTAGGACTTTTAAGGGCAGCAAAAGATCTGGGAATATCAACAGCAATAGAAAGTATGGCATTTGCCAAATATGAAGTGATTGAGACACTGCTTCCATATCTTGATTTATACTTAATGGATATTAAGCATATGAATCCGGAAAAGCACAAAGAATTTACCGGACATGACAATATCAGGATGATAGAAAATGCATTGCGTGTGGCTCACAGTGGACAGACAGAATTGATCATTCGGGTTCCGGTGATTCCTGGATTCAATGATACAGAAGAAGAACTGCTTGCTATTGCAAAATTTGCAGATACATTACCGGGAGTAAGACAGATCCATATTCTTCCTTATCACAATTTTGGACAGGGAAAATACGAAGGACTGAACAGAGACTATCCGATGGGAGATGCTCCAAAACCATCTGATGAACAGATGAAAGCATTTCAGGAAATAATTCAAAAGAATACATCATTACACTGCCAGATTGGTGGTTGATGAAAATAAAATGAGCTGTGCGTTTTGCACAGCTCATTTTAGAAAGAGAAAAAACTAAATGTTATTTTGAGGGAGTGCTCCGCAACGTGTGGTGTTGCGAAGCTTGAGTTATGAAATATATTAGCTCTTTGCTAATATGGCTATAGTATATCTGCAAAATGTGTTCAAAATGTGTTCAAAAAGAAAAGAAAATATGAAAATTCTAAAAAGGACTTTAAAAATAACAGGGTCTGTTTTATACTTTAACAAGAGGGTAGAAAGGGGAAGTATATGAACGTATCAGACATTGGAATAGATCTGGGAACCGCCAGCATATTGATATATGTAAGAGGAAAAGGTGTGGTTTTAAAAGAACCATCCGTAGTCGCATATGACCGTGATGCGGACAAGATTCGTGCTATCGGGGATGAAGCCCGCATTATGCTTTCAAGAACGACAGGAAATATTGTGGCAATCCGACCATTAAAGAATGGTATCATAGCAGATTATGCCGTGACGGAACAGATGCTGAAGTATTTTATTCAGAAGGCGACAGGCAGACTGTCATTTAAAAAGCCACGTATCAGCATTTGTGTTCCGAGTAATGTAACAGAAGTTGAGAAAAAGGCTGTGGAAGATGCCACATATCAGGCAGGAGCAAGAGAGGTACTGACTGTTCCGGAGCCGATTGCAGCGGCAATCGGTGCAGGAATTGATATCTCCAGACCATGCGGAAAGATGATTGTAGACATCGGTGCAGGTACCTGCGAGGTGGCGATTTTATCGCTGGACGGTATCGTGGTGGATCATACCATCAATGTGGCAGGCGATAATTTTGATGAAGCGATTATGAAGTATGCAAGAACCGTACACAATCTGATTATCGGAGAACGGGCAGCAGAGGATATTAAGATTCATGTAGGTACGGCCATTGAACGTCCGGAACAGAAGATTATGGAAGTCAAAGGCAGAGATTTGAGTACCGGTTTACCGAAGACAGTACGAATCACATCAGAAGATGTGCGGGAAGCGTTAAAAGAGACAACGGGACAGATTGTAGAGGCTGTACATAGTGTATTAGAAAAGACACCGCCAGAACTGGCTGCAGATATCGTAGAGCGTGGAATTGTGCTTACCGGAGGAGGCGCATTGTTAGATGGACTGGAAGAACTGATTGAAGAGAAGACAGGCATTAATACAGTGACTGCGGAAGAACCGATCGCTGCGGTAGCCATTGGAACAGGAACGTATGCAGAACTGACAGCGCATAATAACCGTCTGGAAGGTTAAGCAGTGCAGAATTCGGAGGCAGGATAAGATGGAGAAAATTTCGGGATATATAGATCATATCATTTTCCGAAATGAAGACAATGGATATACGGTCATGGTAATGGTTTGTGACGGAGAAGAAGTGACCTGTGTGGGAACTTTGCAGTATATCAATGAGGGAGAGCTGATTGAAGCAGAAGGAACCTATACGCAGCACAGCACGTATGGGACTCAGTTTAAAATCAGCTCTTTTGAATTAAAAGCGCCGGAAGATGAGATGGCGATGGAGCGTTATCTGGGATCCGGGGCGATAAAAGGAATCGGAAGCGCTCTGGCGGCCAGAATTGTACGCAGATTTAAGGGCGACACTTTTCGGATTATGGAAGAAGAACCAGAACGTCTGGCTGAGATCAAGGGAATCAGTGAAAAAAAAGCGAGAGAAATCGCACAGCAGATGGAAGAAAAAAGAGATGTGCGCAAAGCAATGATTTTTCTGCAGAAATATGGGATTTCCTCTGCGTTAAGCGTAAAGATTTATAACCAGTATGGAGAACGGCTGTACCGCATTATAGAAGAGAATCCTTATCAGATGACTGATGAGATTCAGGGTGTGGGATTTAAGATTGCAGATGAGATTGCGGAAAGAGCCGGAATTCATACAGATTCTGATTTTCGTATAAGAAGTGGTCTGTTTTATGCACTTAAGCAGTCTATGGCAGAGGGACATATTTATCTTCCAAGACTGGAATTGCTTCAAAGAGGAGCACAGCTTCTTGGGGTATCTGCGGAAGCAATGGAGCGAAATCTGCTGGATCTGGCGATGGACCGGAAAGTGATCTTAAAAGAAGATCGTGTTTATTGTACACAGAATTATTATCTTGAATTGAATACAGCCAAGATGCTGCATGATTTGAATGTGGCGGCTGATATTGCAGATGATACCGTATTGGCGAAGCTGTCGGAGATAGAAGAGAGAACCGGTACAGTGTTGGAAGAATTACAGAAAGAAGCGGTGGTTCAGGCTGTGAATCATGGCTTACTTGTGATTACCGGAGGGCCCGGTACCGGAAAGACCACAACGATTAATACCTTGATTCAGTATTTTGCTTCAGAAGGACTGGAGATTCTTCTGGCGGCTCCCACCGGCCGTGCAGCCAAACGTATGACAGAGGCGACCGGATATGAGGCGCAGACGATACATCGTTTACTTGAAATTTCCGGAGTACCGGAAGAAGATTCGGCGGGATATCATTTTGAACGTAATATGGAAAATCCACTGGAAGCAGATGTAATTATTATCGATGAAATGTCAATGGTGGATCTGTTTCTGATGCACGCATTGCTGTCGGCGGTGACGGTGGGAACCAGATTGATTATGGTAGGAGATGTGAATCAGCTGCCGTCAGTGGGACCCGGAAGTGTGTTGAAAGATATTATTTATTCAGAATGTTTTCCGGTAGTACGGTTGAATAAGATTTTTCGTCAGGCAAGTGAAAGTGATATTGTAGTAAATGCCCATAAGATTAATGAGGGAGAACATGTGATACTGGATAATAAGAGCAGAGATTTCTTTTTCCTGAAAAGAGAGGATGCCAATGTGATTATCAGTGTGGTTCTTACTCTGGTAATGAAGAAGATGCCAAAGTATGTGGATGCCGGACCAATGGATATTCAGGTACTTACACCCATGAGAAAGGGACTTCTGGGGGTGGAACGGTTGAATACCATCCTGCAGGAGTACATGAATCCCCGTTCTTCTGAAAAGAAAGAAAAGGAATATGGAAACGGCCTTTTCCGTGAAGGGGATAAGGTTATGCAGATCAAAAATAATTATCAGATAGAGTGGGAGATTCGTGGCGCTTATGGGATACCTGTTGAAAAAGGCGTCGGTGTGTTTAATGGCGATATGGGGATTGTAAAAGAGATCAATACCTATGCGGAACAGATGACGGTGGCATTCGATGATAATAAATATATAGAATATTCTTTTAAAGAACTGGAGCAGCTGGAACTGGCATATGCCATTACCATTCATAAATCTCAGGGAAGTGAGTATCCGGCAGTTGTGATTCCGCTGTTGTCAGGTCCACGCATGTTGATGAGCAGAAATCTGCTGTATACCGCGATTACCAGGGCAAGAAAATGTGTGACACTGGTTGGCTCTGAACAGGTTTTTCAGCAGATGATTGATAATGAAATGGAACAGAAAAGATATTCTACGTTGAAAGAACAGATAAAACAGATGAGAGAGGAGCTGTAAAGATTAAGAGAATAGAGTGGCCTGACAGATGGAAGAACATACTGAAAGAAGCGGCAGATTTATTGTATCCCCCAAGATGTCCGATTTGCCAAAAGATAGAAAATGGAATTTGTGAGGAGTGTATCAGTCTGCTAAAGATTGTAAAACAGCCATGCTGTTATAGATGCGGCAAGCCAGTCGGGAATTTTGAACAGGAGTACTGTCTGGATTGTCAAAAGACGCCGCATAGTTATAAGCAGGGTTGTGGGATGTTCTTATATGAAGGGAAAATAAAAGAAGCCATTCATAAGATAAAATATCAGAATAAACGGGAGTATCTGGAGACTTTCGGAGATTTACTTGCACAGTATGCACAGGATAAGGTGCAGATCTGGCAGCCGGAAGTATTGATTCCCATCCCCATGTATCCACGAAAACAAAAAGAAAGAGGATATAATCAGGCAGAAATTCTGGCAGAAAATCTGGGAGAACATTGGAATTTGCCGGTTGATACGGATATCTTAAAGAAGGTAAAGGACACTGGTGCGCAGAAAGAACTGGATCGGGCTATGCGAAGGAAAAACCTTGCAGATGCATTTCTGGCAGAGAATGAGAATGGATATAAACGGGTGCTGCTGGTGGATGATGTATACACCACAGGAAGTACTGTGGATGCAGCAGCGCAGGCACTAAAAAAAGTCGGAATTTCTGACATTTTTTTCGCAGCGATTTGTATTGGACATGGGGATATGGTATACTGAAATGAAAAAGAGGATAGCGAAATGAACGAAAGACGAATTTATCTGATGACCAGACTGGCTATTTTTGAAGAATCACATAAAGAACAGCTGCAGGGAGTACGTTCGTTTTTTCGAAGTGATTACATTGGCAGACAAATGATAAAAAACGGACTCCGGGTAAGTGCGGCATTTCTTTGTATCCTGGCAGGCTGGGGCATGTATCATGCGGAAACTTTGATGATAGATATCACAAGAATCGATGTATGGGGCCTGGGGAAACGCATACTGTTTCTATATGCAGTATGGCTTAGTTTTTTTCTGGTTCTGACATATAGCATACAAAGTATTCGTTATGTCAGAGCTTTGAAAGATCTGGAAGAATATCGTGAAATGCTGACGCAGCTGGAGCAGGAATATGACAGGGAAGATCAGAGACAGATGATGAAAAGGGGAAGAAAAGAGGAAAAGGCATGAGAGTATTACTTGGCATAAGAGATCGCCTGAGCAGATTTTATGGGGAACATGATACTGCAATCCGAATACTGGCCAAGTTCTGTATGGCATTTTGTGCTTTTGCTATGATCAATTCCGCCCTTGGACAGGCGGCAATTTTGAGAAATCCATTGTTGACCGTAGGGCTGGCATTGATCTGTGCATTTTTGCCATCGAACAGTACGGTCATGATCGGAGCGGGAATGGTTCTGATTCATTTTTACGGAATTTCACTGGAAGCAGCGATTGCAGGCGGTGGGATGTTGATAATAGGGATGCTGTTATATTTTAGCATAGCGCCCCATTCGGCAGTTCCACTGATATTGACAGCTGTTACGATGCGGATGGGAATTCCGGGTGCGGCGGCAGTGCTGTTTGGATTAATTGGAGGACCATTATCTGCGGTTGGTGTTATTTTTGGAGTTCTGGCATATGATTTGATAGAGATGACGAATCGTATGGGAGGAAACTTACAGGCGACTGCTTCTGATGCTGCAGAGGCAATGATGCAGAAGATGACGGCATTGATGAATGCGGTGATAAGCAACAGGCAGATGTTGGTAACGGCAGTAACCTTGGCAGTTTTGCTATGGGGTGTGTGGTTGATCCGGAGAATGGCCATTCGATATGCATGGATGGCAGCAGCGATAGTTGGATTGTTAGTTTATATAATATTACAATGTGTATCGTCCTTTATATTGGGACTGCAGATTGAGATTCCGGCACAGATACTGAATGTGTCAGCAGTGCTTCTGACGGCGGGAGCGGCGCAGGCATTTTTATTCAGCCTGGATTATCGCCGGACGGAAAATGTACGATTTGAAGACGATGAATATTTTTATTATGTGAAGGCTGTGCCAAAAAGAAAGGTTTATCGTAAAAAAAGAAGCAGAAGGTCAGAAAGGAGATAGAAGATGCAGACAATAAAAATGTGGTTTATGCAATATCTTCCGGGTCTGTATATCTTTCGGATGCCGATTGGTATCATTGATGTAATAGAAATCATTCTGCTGTCGTTTCTGGTATACACTATATTAGTATGGATCAAGAATACAAGAGCCTGGACATTATTAAAAGGAATTATTTTTCTGGGATTTTTTGTGGCACTTGTCTACCTGTTCCATATGGATACCTTAATTTTCATTATTAATAAGGGATTTAATATTGCAATTATCACGGCAATTATTATCTTCCAGCCGGAGCTGCGAAAAGCGTTGGAAATCCTTGGAGAAAAAATGTTTCTCGTGAATATTTTCGGTGGAGTGACTGACAAAGTCGTGGAGCAGAGATGCAGCGATAAGACGGTGAATGAACTGATCCGAGCTACTTTGGAAATGGCAAAGGTGAAAACGGGAGCGTTGATTGTATTGCAGCAGAATGAAACACTGGAAGAGTATGAGCGTACCGGTATTGATCTGGATGCGATTGTCAGCAGTCAGCTTCTCATCAATATTTTTGAACATAACACGCCACTTCATGATGGCGCTGTCATTATCAAAGGAGATAAGATCAGATCAGCAACCTGTTACCTGCCTTTGTCAGAAAATCTTTCATTGAGCAAAGCACTTGGTACCAGACACAGAGCAGGTGTGGGAATCAGTGAGGTGACAGATTCTGTAACGATTATAGTATCCGAAGAAACAGGAAGAATTTCCATTGCACAGAGAGGGCGATTACGCCACAATGTAAAAGAAGAGGAATTGCGAGCCTGTCTGATTGCATTGCAGAATAAAGTGCCGACCGGTAAGAAAGGCATTCCGGGAGTAGGAATATTAAGAAAGAAGGGAAAAGAAACAGATGAAGCATAAATGGACAAACAATCTGAGTCTGAAGATTATTTCTCTTCTGGTTTCCTGCCTGATCTGGCTGTTGGTAACGAATACGAATGATCCGGAAAGTACTCAGGTATATAAAAATGTGCCAATTACAATCAAAAATCAGGATACGATAACAAATGCCAATAAAACATTTACGGTAGTAGATGGGGTAGACAAAATCAATGTGTATGTTACAGCTCGGAAATCCATCCGTGCGACACTGAATTCCGGAAGTTTCACAGTGAAGGCTGATATGGAGAATTATAATGCTGCCCTTGGAACGATTCCGTTGGAGATTAGCTGTGAGGATGCGCGAATACATCAGGAAGATATCAGAATTGTTCCTTCTTCATTGAAGATCAGCATGGAAGACAAAGTGGAACAAAATTTTGGTATCGCCGTTGTTACAACCGGTAAGACGGAAAAAGGGTATGAAGTAGGGAAGACGACAATTGTGACAGGAGATACGATACGTATAGCCGGACCGCAGTCATTAATCAACATCATTGGTAAGGTAACGGTATCTGTAGATGTGACAAATATGAATACAGATTCTACACATTTTTATCCTGTAAGGATTGAAGATAAGAATGGTGCAGCTTTGACGGATGGGCAGATGAGCAATCTGGAACTGAAAAACAGTGATGGTGTCAGTTTGCAGAATAATTCGGCTGAAGTAAAAACAGAGATCTGGAAAATATATAATGACATTCCTCTGAAAGCTAATATTTCAGGTGAAGTGGCACCGGGATATAAAGTTTCGTCTATGACATTGTCACCACAGACCATTAATCTGGTGGCAGCAGAAGGAGCGATCGAGGAACTGGATGGTGTACTTACATTGAAAGATGATATTTCAGTGGAAGGACTTTCAGAGACACAGGATTTCACAGTGGATTTAAATGATACACTGAATTTGTATGACAACATCCGACTGGAAAGTGATATTTCATCTGTCATTTCTGTGCATGTAGGAATCGATGAAGTGGGAAGCAAGACATTCCAGATGCCGATATCGGATATTATTATGCACAATACACCTTCAGAGAAAAAGCTTATTTTCTCTCCGGCAGATGTGATCGCCATTAGTGTAAAAACCATAGAAGAAAATAAGGACATTGATCTGAAGCTGGAAGATATATCTGCAGAGATTGATCTGAAGAATTGTGAGATCAATGGAAGTTATACACTTCCGGTTACAGTTAGTCTGCCGGAAGGATATGAACTGGTGAATGATGTATCGATTGTGGTAAATATCGAGGATCAGGATAATGAGGCAGAAGTAGAAGCAAACACGGAGGGCTAAATATGGTAAGCAGAGCATTTACAATAAAAAACAGGGCGGGATTACATCTGAAACCAGCAGCAGCATTATGTACAGAAGCAATCAAATACCAATCATCCATAACACTGACATTTGGGAATACTACGACGAATGCAAAGAGTGTACTGAATGTCCTGAGTGCCTGCGTGAAATGCGAAGATACGATTATATTGACCTGTGACGGCGAAGACGAAGAAGCGGCACTGGAAAATCTTACCAGATTGATAGAAAGTGGACTCGGAGAAGAATAAAAAAAAGATACCCGGAGAGGAATGAAAAGCTCTCCGGGTATCTTTTTTTAGATTCAGTTATTTCTTTATAGTGACATCATATCCTGCCGGATTTTTGAAATCATCTGTTGGATCTGCGCCAACTGTGCCTTTTGGCATCTTGGTGGTAGCTGGTTTTCCAAGAGGTGTTGCTTCATTGTCACTGATGACTACGGTAGAACCAATTGGAACATGGTAGTAAATCCACTTCGCATCTGCAATACTCAGACGGATACAGCCGGCTGAAGCTGGTTTTCCAAGCTTGTTGTAATCACTGGCAGATACTTTGTATGGATCACGCCGCAGGGTATGCATTGGAACTGAGTGGAATAAGTATTCCGGAAGAAAATGGCTGCTGTACTGTCCGAGGGACGGACCGTCCAGAATCGCCCAGGAAAGATGATCTTTGATGGTAAATACACCAACCGGTGTATCGTTGCCGCGTCTTCCTACAGAACAAGTCATAGCTTTGATCGGTACACCCTTATCATAAACAGTGATGACGCATTTCTTACGGTTTACTTTGACTACGATATTTCTGGATGAAGGACTATATGTGATATAACCTTTTTTACCAAAATTATAAGTTTTTCCACCAATTTTTTTCTTACCGGTAGTCATGGCACCCTGCTTGGCCGGATCCAGGTAATATTTTTTAGAACCAAGTATCAGCCAGCCTGTCTGGCGGCGTCCCTGACTGTCATAATGATATTTCGTTCCGTTTTTCATGGTCTTCCATGCATTTGTGATGGCACGACCTGTTTTCTGGTTAAAGAAATAATAGTATCTGCCATATTTTACAGAACCAAACTGCATTTTTCCGGTCTTAGGTCCAAATAAATAATAATATGTACCGAGCCGCTTTACACCACTGGTTCTCACACCTTTGGCATCAAACAGATATTTGTTGCCTCCGATCGTGGCGACTTTATTTCGATAAGCTTTACCGGTGGATGTGAAATAGTAATATTTCTTATTTATAATGACCCATGCTTTTTTAACCATGGAGCCGTTGGCTCTGTCAAAATAATAGTAGTTATTTTTGTAGTTGCATAATCCTGTTTTCAGAGCGCCTGATGAAGTACCGTAATAGCTTTTTCCGTTATACTTTCCCCAGGAAGTCAGTAGAATACCGGTTTTCTGACTGACATACAGTTTGCCCCTGTATTTTGTGACCTGATTTGTAATTAGTTTGCCGCTGGAATCAAACAGATATTTCTTGTTTTTGATAGTTTTGATACCGACCGCTTTCTTACCATTGGTATAATAGTAAGTGGCACCGTTTTCCGTTTGCCAGCCTGCGGATGCCAGACAGGACAGAGAAAAGAGCAGGCAGAAAAACAGAAAAACGGAAGCAAGAGTTTTTTTCCTTTTGGTGTTCATAGAGGCCTCCTTTGCAATTTTAAGTTTATTTTTAGGTACTTAAATTATATCATCCGAATATCAGTTCTACAAGAAGAAAATAGGGAAATAATAAGTAAATAATGAGTAAATAATGAGGATAGTCTTGCTAAAACGATAGTCATACGTTAGAATAAAAAAGAATTCTTTGAAAACGTAAAAGAGGAATGAAGATGTGGATAATAGTAATGAAAAGCATGGTATGGATGGGCATCATACCTTTTTTTCTTGGAATCCTGGTTCTTTTCAGATGGAAACGAGAACAGGATAATATAGCAGAATGCCTGACAGCAGGGTATTTTACGATGTTTGCGATTTGTCAGATGATTGCAGTACCATTGATATTAAATGGAGCGGCATTTCACACGTTTTGCAGGATCCTGGCGGCAATCTATATGGTACTGGCAGCTGCCGGCTGCTTTTTTGGGAGAAAATGGCTCATCAGGATGACAGTGACATTTTTTAAAGAATTGTTTCATCATGCATGGACGGTATATGCCGCAGTGGCTGCAGTGGCTGTTCAGGCATATTATTATATACAATATATGGTGACAAATCTGGATGATGCATATTTTATTGCAGTTGCAACTACAGCAGTTGAGACGGATACCATGTATCGGTTTTCAGCCTATACCGGAAAGGCAGTACAGGCATTAAATTTAAGATATTGTTTGTCACCATTTTATATGTATCAGGCATTTTTGAGCAAATATATTGGCGTACATCCATCGACGCTGGCGCATACGATACTGGCTCCGGTGCTGGTTGTGATTGCTTATCTGGTATACAGGTCCATGGGAAGATTATTGTTTGATGCAGATCACAGCAATGCCGGGGAAGAAAAAATGACAGGATTATTTATTCTATTTCTTTCTATGGTACATGTTACTTCCTATTATTGTATGAGAAATCAGGGATCAGTACTTCTGGTGCGTATCTGGCAGGGAAAAGCGACATTGGCAGCGGTGTTGTTTCCATTTTTGTTTTATCATTGTTATCGGATGGCCAGCAGACCAAGAGAAAAAGGAAATCTCATAATTCTGTGGATTGCGACTTTTTCATGCTGCCTGGTTTCCTCCATGGGCATTGCCCTTCCGATTGTGATGCTGGGAATATTCGCATTCTTGTATGGTGTATTATACATTGTACTGAAAATGTTAAGATAAAGAGAAAAGACAGGAGAGATCATGACAGATTTTATCATAAATCAATTAAAAATGTCTGTGAACTGGCTGCTTGAATTTAATGATGAAGGACTGCATTTTATACTGATGATTCTGGCACTGATCTATATTTTGCTGAGAAAAGAAGAGAAGTGTCACAGAAGATTATTTATCGGATACAGTATTTTATTTACGGTAGTATATTTTTGTCCGGTGACGTCTGCGATGATTACAAAAGCAATCGGTACTTTGGTTTACTGGCGAATGCTCTGGATGATGCCGCTTCCGATTATCATTGCATATGCTATGGTAAAGATCTGGTTGAAACTAAAGTCAAAATGGTGTAAGGCAGCTTCCATTGCAGCTTTTGCAGGTGTGCTGATCGTCCTTGGACAGTTTATTTATGTAGAAGACTGCCCATATGAAAAGAGAACAAACTGGGAGAAGATACCGGAATCACCGGTTGCGATTTGTGATATAGTAAATGCTAACAGAGGAAGTGAAGATGAATGGGTACTTCTGGCAGCACCGGAAGATATGGTGCCATATATTCGCGTATATGATGCCAGTATTCATCAGGTATATGGAAGAAAGGGAGATTACTGGGAACCAGGAAGCGGAGGAAGATATATCGTAAAGGCTTTGGACGATGAGACATTGGATTATCAGACTCTGGTAAAGAAATGCAGGAACATTAAATGTAATTATATTGTTCTTCCGGATGGTGACGGAAGGATAGACGGCATGGCACAGTACCACTTTGAAGTAATCGGAAAAGTAGGCAGTTATGTCGTATATAAAGATATGAGATGGAGACCATAGAAGCTTTGTGTTGTATTTTAGATAAAAATGTTGTAGAATGTGATGAATAGTTTTTACAGAAGGTAGGGATCATGAAAAAAAGAGAACAGTATAAGAGAATGATTATGTTTCTGGCTTCTGCATTGATCGTAGCTCTTGAGACAGCAATTTTTGCCTATATATGGTTTCATTATTACGCAGATGAAGAAATCATCGGAAAGACATTCTGGAATAAGGGAAACTTTGTAGTAATTGGCCAGTATGCCTTGATGATATTCCTGTTTTACCGTATATATGGAGGATTCAAAGTTGGATATCTGAGAGTTTTTGAGGTACTATATTCGCAGATTCTTTCGGTACTTTGTGTGAATATGATCACATATCTGCAGTTGTCACTGATTGGACGATGGAAGTTTACCAGACACATTCTGCCACTGGTATATATGACAGGGATAGATCTGGTGATCGTAATTGCCTGGGTTGTATTTATGCGGATGATTTATGAAAGAATATATCCGCCTCGGAATATGCTGCTGGTTTATGGTACGCACAATCCGAAAGATCTGATTCAGAAGATTTCCACAAGAGAAGATAAGTATAATATCTGTGAGATGGTACATCTTTCATGGGGAGAAGAGAAGATCAAAGAAAAGATTGCAGAATATCCGGCTGTTATTCTGGGAGATATTCCTTCGCATGAAAGAAATGTGTTCCTGAAATATTGTTTTGAAAAGAATATCAGATGCTACAGTATACCGAAGATCTCAGATATTCTGCTGAGGAATGCAGACAGCATCCATTTATTTGACACCACACTGATGCTTTCCAGAAACAGAGGACTGACTGTCGAACAGGAATTTGTTAAAAGGGTTATGGACATTGTATTCTCGCTGGCAGGTCTGGTTATCGCATCACCATTTATGCTGGTGATTGCGTTTTTGATCAAAGTATA
>CAKRON010000022.1 GCA_934373455.1 uncultured Marvinbryantia sp. | reverse complement strand
ATTAAGTGTCTGAAATTTGTGAAAGGTGAGAAGATATGGCTGAAGTAACAATTCCAAAGGAAAAAATGAATTATACAATAGACCTTCTTATCACTATGGTGACAGATGAGATTGCAGAAGAAACGGGAAAGGACAGAAAAGAGATATTGACAGATTTTCTATGTTCGAAGACAGGAAAAGCACTGTATGATGAGAAAACAAAACTGTGGTGCAATGGTCCGGCATATATAGCTGAATTGTATAGGGAAGAGTTAAAGAAATCCGGATATCAGATTTGAGATGAATGCATATCCAGATGGTGTTAAAAACTTCCACTATTATATCATTGTGACAACTAAATATTTCAAAAACGCTGAGGTCAGCATTTCCTAATCATAGGACAACGACCTCAGTTTTTTTATACCCAGGAATCGGCATTCATGAATCAGCCGGTTCTTTTTATTTACAGAAAAATGAAGGAGAACGACAAAGTGAGCAGAGCAAAAAATCCGAAATATGAATCCATGTCACTGGAAGAATTGAAGGCAAATATGGAAAAGAGCAGACAGGAACTGGAGGTTGCCAGGAACTGGAGGTTGCAATCCACAACAAAAACCTTCTGGAGCAGAGAAAAAAGTTAGTGGAACGCAGGGAACGCTCCCACCGGCTGATTGTCAAAGGGGCAGAGTTTGAGAAAGCGTTTCCGTTGTCCAGAGATCTGGAGCAGGAAGAGGTTCAGAATATAATGAACCAGCTGCAGAACAGCAGTTACAACAAGAGTATCGTGCGGCAGACTTATATCTCTGCGTCACAAAAAGACCGACAATAGATTGCAGAAGCGGTTAAAAAAACAGAGAAGGGAGATGACAGTTAATGGCATTGTATCATTTTTCAGTAAGACATGTATCCAGAGGGAAAGGGCAGATGGTGGTTGCTTCCGCAGCCTATATTTCCGGGCAGAGGATTTATGACGGTTATTACAATAAGATACATGACCATACAAGCAAGTCGGGTGTGGTATTTACAGAAATTCATTGGAATACACAGAAAAGGATACATCTTGCAGATGAAAAGATCCTCGTGTTAAATTTAAATTTTGAACCATCAATAATTGACTTTTGGAATTTACGTCAATGATTTCGTCCATAACACTGTTTTCTCCAATCATTTCTTGTCACAAGATGGGAAATGAATAACGATAAGGCTGCAAGCAGCAATAATAAGAATGCACTTGCCAATGCACCGTCAATCTGACCAGCCACAGATTCCAGTTTGTGGTCTACTTCTTGAAAAGCCATGACGGTCAGTTTAATCGCAAAGGGCAGATTTACGGTCAATTGAGCTGCTACGATGCCATTTTGATGAAACACAAATGGAAGACCTGCTGTCTTCACACTTAGCCAGGTGGCAAACAGTGTTTCCGGCTGCTTCAAATGAGCAGTAAACACAAGACTCCCACGGAATATGATAATGCATACAATCCCGCCAATAAAACAAATAACCAAGTATCTTGATATGTGTGTTCCGTCAAGGATAAGTGATTTTTGAAATTTATAGGCAAAAAGCGCACGAAGAAGAAAAATGTGCTATACTATGATATCAGATGGCTCATACTTTTCCAGGTGGAGCAGCAAATAGAAAGAGAGACCGTTATGAGTAAAGAAAGATATTCCATTATATTTAACAGTAAAACAGGAAATACAAAAGAATTAGCAGATGTGATTCGTAAGGCGCTGCCAAAAGAAGATTGTGATTATTTTGGGGCAAGTGAAAATGAAGAGCCGGTTTCAGAAATGTTATATATCGGTTTTTGGACGGACAAGGGAAGTGCCGATCAAGATACTCTGAAATTATTGCAAAGCTTAAGAAATAAAAAGATATTTCTGTTTGGAACAGCTGGATTTGGCGGAAGCGAAGAATATTTTCAGACCGTATTAAATAATATTAAGCAGTGTGTGGATGAAAGTAACACGGTTGTCGGAACCTATATGTGTCAGGGAAAAATGCCGGCTGCTGTGAGAGAGCGCTATGTAAAGATGAAAGAGCAGCCAAATCATATGCCAAATCTGGATGCATTAATTGAAAATTTTGATAAAGCGTTATCACATCCTGATGCGAACGATCTGGAGCAGCTTCGAAAAATGTTGTAAGAGGGAAGGGGAAACTGTAGATGAAAAAACTGGAAATGAAACATATGATATTTCGGAATATTCGTCAGGATGAGGCCAGTGAGGTAAGCGAAATTGAGCAGATCTGTTTTCCACCAAGTGAAGCATGTACGCCTGAGATGATGACAAAAAGAGTACAGGCAGCACCGGAACTTTTTCTGGTGGTGGAAGATACAGAAAACGGGAGGATTGCAGGTTTTTTAAATGGATTGTCTACAAAAGAAACCATTTTCCGCGATGAATTTTTTACAGATACCAGTCTGTATGATCCGGAAGGTGAGAATATCATGTTGCTGGGACTGGATGTAAGACCTGAGTATCGCGGGCAGGGTCTGGCACGTGAAATTGTCAGGCAGTACGTAGAAAGGGAACAGAAAAAAGGAAGAAAGCGATTGATTCTGACGTGTCTGGACAGCAGAGTAGAGATGTATTTAAAGTTTGGGTTCCGGGATCTGGGAATGGCGAATTCCAGCTGGGGCGGTGAGGCCTGGCATGAGATGGATTATCCGTTGTCCGTAAAGGCATAAAAATTTCTGGAAGAAGAAAGGAATCTGTGATAAGATATTACAAATATTCATGAAACCAACAGGCAGCAGTTTGTGAGACAAGGGGGATTTCGTTGGCGGGAAAAGAATTTGTAAGAGAATTACGAACACATAGAAGAACTTTAAAAGATAAGATAAAAGAGAAGGCGCACGAATCAGTCAATGCAGTTTTGCCGGTTATGGTGATTGTATTGATACTGAGTTTTGTTGTAGCGCCTCTTTCACCTGATATTATGGTGGAATTTATAATAGGCGCTGTGCTGGTTATTATCGGCATGGCCTTTTTTTCTCTTGGAGCGGAAGTCTCTATGACTCCGATGGGAGAACGTGTAGGCGGAAGTTTGGTAAAAACAAAAAAATTGTGGGTTATCATAGGAATTGGGTTTGTGCTGGGAATGATCATTACCATCTCAGAACCTGATCTGCAGGTACTTGCACGACAGGTACCTTCTGTACCGAATATGGTGCTGATATTATCGGTTGCAGTGGGTGTGGGAATATTTCTGGCGGTTGCGCTGATGCGTATATTGATCGGTTTTGCACTGGCGCCATTATTGATTGTATTTTACGCTATTATTTTTGTGCTTGCGATGCTGACGCCGAAGGATTTTCTTGCAGTAGCTTTTGATTCAGGTGGTGTAACGACGGGACCAATGACCGTGCCATTTATTATGGCACTTGGTGTGGGAATCTCTGCGATTCGAAATGACCGTCATGCAGAAGATGACAGTTTTGGTCTGGTAGCATTGTGTTCCATAGGACCGATTCTGGCAGTTTTGATATTAAGTCTGGTATATCAGACCGAAGGAAGCTTTTCACAGGAAAATATCGGCAATATTGTGACTTCTGTGGAAGTGGGCAGACTTTTTCTTGGAGCGATTCCGGATTATATGAAAGAGATTGCGGTATCTCTCCTTCCAATTACGGTATTTTTCGGAATTTTTCAGATTTTTTCACTGAAACTTGAGAAGGAAACGCTAAGTAAAATTTTAATAGGTCTGGTATATACCTATATTGGTCTGGTATTATTTTTGACAGGTGCAAATGTGGGCTTCATACCTGCCGGAAATGCACTGGGAACGGTACTGGCATCTCTTCCATATGCCTGGATTCTCGTACCACTGGGTATGCTGATCGGTTATTTTATCGTAAAAGCGGAACCTGCAGTATATGTGTTGATGAAACAGGTAGAGGAATTGACAGATGGAGCAATCTCAGGGAAAGCGATGCAGATCAGTTTATCCATTGGTGTTGCAGTATCAGTAGGTCTTTCTATGATCCGTGTGCTGACAGGAATTTCTATTTTATGGTTTTTGATACCAGGCTATGCCATTGCCCTGGGACTGACATTTCTGGTACCGAAGATCTTTACAGCGATTGCGTTTGACTCAGGTGGTGTGGCATCCGGACCGATGACTGCGACATTTTTACTTCCATTGGCACAGGGAGCCTGTATCGCTATGGGTGGAGATGTGGTGCGGGACGCTTTTGGTGTGGTTGCAATGGTAGCTATGACCCCACTGATTACCATTCAGATTTTGGGTGTATTGTATGTGAAGAAGGAAACTCAGTCTGTCAGCAGAAAAGCTGGCTCAGAATATCAGATGGATATTACAGAACTGTTTGCAGATTATGCAGATGAGGAAATCATCGAGTTCTGAGAAAGGAAAGCAAAGATATGAGCAGAGTATCAATGCTGATTACTGTCAGCAGCAGGAAAAAGATATCAGAATTTGTAAAATTATATGAAAAGTATCAGATAGAAGCTGGAACAATCTCTCTTGGGCGAGGAACTGCAGCCAGCGAAGTATTGGATTATCTGGGTCTGGAAGATGAAGAAAAAGGAATTTTTTTCTCAGTGATTACCGAGAACACATGGAAAAAACTGCAAAAAGGATTACAGAAAGAGCTGCAGATTGATATACCTGGAACTGGAATTGCATTCACTGTCCCTCTTTCCAGTATTGGTGGAAAACGGACACTGGCATTTTTCCTGGACGGACAGGAATTCGAAAAAGAGGAGGAAACAGAATTGAAAGATGCGAAGCACGAACTGATTATTGCGATTGCCAATTACGGATATACCACAAAAGTCATGGAAGCAGCTAGAACCGGAGGTGCAACAGGCGGCACTGTCCTTCATGGAAAAGGAGTAGGCATGAAACGTGCAGAGCAGTTTCTGGGTGTATCACTTGTTTCTGAAAAAGAAGTTATCTTCATCGTCTCGAAAAAAGAAGAAAAAAATGCTATTATGAATGCAATTATGGAAAAGACCGGAATTGGAACAAAAGCGGGAGCTATTGTATTTTCGCTTCCGGTTACTGAAACAGCAGGACTGAGACTTTTGGAAGATCAGTAATACAGTTAAAATGGAGGCTTAAGAATGGAATTACAGGAAAAGTACGAGTTGTTAAAACAGGAACTGAAATCCTATGGCAGTGTGGCTATAGCATTTTCCGGAGGCGTGGATTCCACCTTTCTTTTGAAAGCTGCGAAAGAAGCACTGGGAGATCAGGTACTGGCAGTGACAGCTTGTCCGCGTTCATTTACAGAAAGAGAAAGAAAAGAAACAGAAAATTTCTGCAGGAAGCAGGGAATCAGACAGGTGTTTTGCCCAATCAACGAATTGGAGATCGAAGGCTTCAGTCAGAATCCGCCGGATCGGTGCTATATCTGTAAAAAAGGAATTTTTGGAAAGCTTCTGGAAGAGGCAAAAAAGAATCACATGAATATGGTAGCAGAAGGATCTAATATGGATGATACTGGTGATTACCGCCCGGGGCATAAGGCTATATTGGAGATGGGAGTAGCCAGCCCGCTTCAGAAATGCGGACTCTATAAAAGTGAAATCCGACAATTATCAAAAGAACTGGATTTACCAACCTGGGACAAACCATCCTTTGCCTGCCTGGCATCCAGATGCCTATGGTGAACAAATTACAGAAGAAAAGCTGCGAATGGTAGATAAGGCGGAACAGTTACTGTTGGATATGGGATTTTATCAGTTCCGAGTCAGAGTACATGGTAAAATGGCAAGAATTGAAGTGCTGCCGGAAGATATAAAGAAAATATTTGAGAATGATAACAGAATGTTGATCGTTACACGTCTGAAAGAATTGGGATTTCAGTATATTACTTTGGACCTTCAGGGATTTCGAAGCGGAAGTATGAACGAAGTGTTACATAATAAATAGAGAGGATCAAAAAATGGCTGAATTACTGGAAAAATACAAAAGGACAAAGATGGATTTATGTTAGGAAAAACCCATGCAGCAGTAGGTGTGACAACAGGTCTTCTCATTATGCAGCCGGATAATCTGCCAGAATTGGTGGCAGGAACTGCAGGAGCATTGATTGGTTCTGTGATCAGTGATATTGACGTGGGGACATCCGGATCCCACAGAGATGCAAATAAAATGATTGCGCTGATTGTATCAGCAGTGGCAGCAGCAGGTGTCATGGATTATATTTGGAATATTGGAATTTACAGTCGCATGATACAGCATACGAACCTTGTCAGAATCTGGATTTCAGTGCAGGCGTTTTTGACGATCTGTGCATTTGGGATGAAAAGCAGACATCGTACCTTTATGCATTCATTGCTTGCGATGGTACTTCTGACCGGATGTCTGTGGCTTTTTCTTCCTGTGGCAGCCGGGTATTTTGCTGTGGGATTTGCAACACACTTATTTTTAGATTTCTTTAATAAAAAAGGGGAAAGAATCTTCTTTCCGGCAAAAAAATACTTTGGAATACGGATATTAACATCTTCCGGTCTGGTAAATGATGTGTTATTTGGCGTTAGTTTTCTGGCAGCAGTCCGGGTTATCTGGATGTTTGTAAAGAACATCTGTCTGACATAAAACTTCAGGATTACAGATATAAAAAAATAATAAACACCGCAAATTTGTTTGACAGAGCATATTTGCGGTGTTATTATTTTACGCGTATAAATAGATAACAGTGTTAGCTATTTGAAAAAAGAAAGACAGAAAGGAAATGCGGATGAGTAAGATATTTAAGAACATGATTCCCTATTGGAAATCCATAGTGATTATCATTGCACTTTTGTTTTTACAGGCATGGTGTGATCTGTCACTTCCGGCTTATACTTCAGATATTATTGATGTGGGAATTCAGAACAGTGGGATTGAACATGTTATTCCGGAAAAAATCACAGAGGAAGATTTTCAATCAGCGAAGATGTTTATGACTGAAGAAGAAAAAGAAAGCTGGGAGAGTATTTATGAGCAAAATAATGATGGATACTGTCGCAGTGATCTTAGTGAGAACGAATTAAATCAGTTAGATGAAGAACTGATTTTGCCGCTTTTGATGAATTATCAGGTAAATCAGATGAAGCAAAATGGATCTGTGGAAGAAATGGATGCGGATCAGCTGAAGAAAATGCAGATGATGATAAATGGCGGTATGGATGAGGAAACACTTTTGGCACTCCGTCAGAAAGTAGAAAATACAGTGGATACGATGGGAAGCTCGTTGGTAAAATCACAGGGCATTGCTTATGCAGTTGCATGTGATAAGAATGCCGGGATGAATATGCATCGTATTCAACAGAATTATCTGCTGAAAGCGGGATTAAAAATGATAGGTATGGCTCTTTTGATGGGAGTTGCGACAGTGCTGGTAGGATTTTTTGCATCCCGTACAGGTGCGGGAATCGGCATGAATCTGAGAGAAAAAGTATTTCGCCAGGTTGTCAGCTTTTCCAATGCAGAAATGGATCAGTTTTCCACAGCCTCACTGATTACCAGAAGTACCAATGATATCCAGCAGATCCAGATGGTATCCGTCATGCTTTTGCGTATGATAGCCTATGCACCGATTCTGGGAATTGGTGGTGTACTGAAGGTTATGCAGACGGGTGCCGGTATGGAATGGATTGTGATTCTGGCACTTCTTGTCATCCTTGGATATGTTATGGTGTTGATGAGAGTGGCAATGCCGAAGTTTAAGCTGATGCAGAAACTGGTGGATAATCTGAACCTGGTATCCAGAGAAATTCTGACAGGACTTCCAGTTATTCGTGCATTTGTAAGGGAGAAGAAAGAAGAAGAACGTTTTGATGAAGCAAACAGACAGCTGACAAAGACCACGTTATTTACCAACCGTGTTATGACATTTATGATGCCTGGAATGATGATGATTATGAATGTACTGACGGTAGGAATTGTCTGGTTTGGAGCAAAGAAAATAGATGCGGGAACAATGCAGGTTGGCGCGATGACTGCCTTTATTACCTATGCGATGATGATTGTGATGTCCTTTTTGATGTTGACAATGATGTCTATTATGCTTCCAAGGGCAGCAGTGGCAGCAGAGCGAATTGATGAAGTGATTCGCACACAGTCTTCGATTCAGGATGAAAAAGAACCAGAAAAGATTACAAAGCATCACGGACAGCTGAGTTTTCACCATGTGAATTTTAAATATCCGGGTGCAGAAGAAGATGTACTGCATGATATTGATTTTACAGCAGAACCGGGACAGATAACAGCAATTATCGGAAGCACCGGCTGTGGAAAATCCACATTGGTAAATCTGATTCCGCGGTTATATGATGTGACAGGCGGAGAAATTACCTTGGACGGAAAAGATATCAGAAAGATTGCCATGCATGATTTGCGAGAAGAAATTGGATTTGTTCCTCAAAAAGGTGTACTGTTTTCAGGAACGATTGCGTCCAATCTTAGATTCGGAAAGGCAGATGCTACAGAGGAAGAAATTCATCGTGCAGCAAAGATTGCGCAGGCATCGGATTTCATTGAAGAAAAAGAGGATACCTATGACAGTCCGATTGCTCAGGGAGGAAGCAATGTTTCCGGTGGTCAGAAGCAGAGACTTGCGATCGCAAGAGCAATTGCCAAGGAACCGAAGATTTTTATTTTTGATGACAGTTTTTCTGCTCTTGATTTAAAGACGGATGCAGCTCTTCGAAAAGCACTGGCAGGACAGATCCAGAATTGCACTACAATTATTGTAGCCCAGCGTATCAGTACGATTTTGCATGCACAGCAGATTCTGGTACTGGATGATGGACGGATTGTTGGAAAAGGAACCCATGAGGAATTAATGAAGAATTGTGAAGTATATCAGCAGATTGCAAAATCACAGCTTTCAGCCAGTGAACTTGGCTTAAAAGAAGGTGAGGTGAAATCACATGAATAGTAGTCAGGAATTAAAAAACAGACCTCGCAGATCCCATGGAATGATGGGAGGAAGAGGCATGCATTCAGGGGAAAAACCGAAGGATCTGAAAAAATCTCTGGGAAAATTAATGAGATATATCGGAAACTATAAAGTGTCTATTGTGCTGGTTATGATTTTTGCAGCATGTTCGACAGTTTTTAATGTGGCCGGCCCAAAAGTTCTTGGAAAGGCAACGACGGTTTTAACACAGGGACTTATGAATAAGATTCAGGGGCTTGGTGGTATAGATTTTACGAAGATAGGTAAAATTCTGCTTTTTGTACTGGCTTTATATCTGGGAAGTGCGATATTTAGTTTTATACAGGGATGGATCATGACAGCAGTGACTCAGAAAGTATGCTATCGTATGAGGAAAGAAATCTCCGAAAAGATCAATCGTATGCCTGTGAAGTATTTTGAAAGCAGAACATATGGAGAAGTATTATCCCGTATTACCAATGATGTAGATACGCTTGGACAGGGGCTGAATCAGAGTATCACCACAATTATCACAGCGGTGGCAACATTGGTCGGTGTACTTATCATGATGCTGAGTATTTCTCCATTGATGACAATTATTGCGTTGGTCATTCTGCCAATTTCCATGGGACTGATCCAGTTTGTAATCAGAAGATCTCAGAAGTTCTTCATCGCACAGCAGGAATATCTGGGTAATATTAATGGGCAGGTGGAAGAAGTGTACGGAGGACATCTGGTCATCAAAGCATTCAATAAAGAGGAAGAAACGATAGAGGAATTTGAAAAAATAAACCGAAAGTTATATGATTCCGCATGGAAGTCGCAGTTTCTTTCCGGTATGATGCATCCAATTATGATGTTTGTAGGAAATCTGGGCTATGCATCGGTTGCACTTACCGGAGGACTGCTGGCGATTCGCAATATCATTACAATTGGAGATATTCAGGCATTTATTCAGTATGTAAAGAACTTTACACAGCCGATACAGCAGATTGCGCAGGTGATCAATCAGGTACAGGCCATGTCAGCAGCGGCGGAAAGAGTATTTGAGTTTTTGGAAGAAGAAGAGGAAGATCAGACCTGTGAACATCCGGCAAGTCTGTCTTCTGTCACAGGAGAAGTGACATTCGATCATGTACAATTTGGATATGTTTCAAATCAGATCATTATTCATGACTTTAGTTGTCATGTAGAGCCGGGACAGAAGATTGCAATTGTAGGACCTACCGGAGCCGGAAAAACTACAATGGTGAAATTGCTGATGCGCTTTTACGATGTAAACAGCGGACGGATTTGTCTTGGAGAAAATGATATTCGCAGCTTTAATCGAAGAGAACTGCGAGATGCTTTCGGAATGGTTCTTCAGGATACCTGGCTGTTTAAAGGAACGATTATGGAAAATATCCGATATGGAAGGCTGGATGCTACAGATGAAGAAGTAATTGCAGCTGCCAAAGCAGCAAGAGCACACCATTTTATACAGACACTTCCAGGCGGATATCAGATGGAATTAAATGAAGATGCAAGTAATGTGTCTCAGGGTCAGAAGCAGCTTCTGACGATAGCAAGGGCAATTCTTGCCGATAATAAAATACTGATTCTTGATGAAGCAACTTCATCTGTAGATACCAGAACAGAAATCGAGATTCAGAAAGCAATGGATAATTTAATGAGAGGCAGAACAAGTTTTGTGATTGCCCACAGATTATCTACGATTCGAGATGCAGATCTGATTCTGGTTATGAAGGATGGAGATATCGTAGAGCAGGGGAATCACGAAGAATTGCTCAAAAAAGATGGATTTTATGCAAATTTGTATAATTCTCAGTTTGAAGAAGCAGTCTAATCTTTGATATACTGGTTACATCAAATAAAAGGCGGAAAAGAATATGAAATTTTTTCATTTATCAGATTTACATATTGGTTTGAGATTATATAATCGTGATCTTCTGCAAGATCAGTCCTATATATTCAGGGAAATTGTGGAATTGGCAAAAGAAGAAAAACCAGATGCGCTTGTAATTGCTGGAGATATTTATGATAAGGCGATCCCATCAGCTGAGGCGGTGGGCGTATTTGATCAGTTTGTTCTGACTTTGAAAAAGGAACTGCCAGATATGGTGATTATGATGATCAGCGGCAATCATGACAGTGCACCAAGAGTAAATATTTATCGTGATATACTGAAAGAACAGAAGATTTATATGGTAGGGATTCCGCCTCAGACACCAGAAGAATGGATACAAAAGGTAACGTTAGAAGATGAATGGGGAAAGGTGAACTTTTATCTGTTACCTTTTGTGAAACCGTCCACGGTGAAACAAATTGTGGGTACTGATGAAAATGGAAATCTTCTGTCCTATGCGGAAACCTTAAAATCGTTGATTGAGAGGGAGAGGATTTGCAGCGAGGAACGAAATGTAATGGTAAGTCATCAGTTCTATCTTCCGGCAGGAACAGACGCAGAGAAAGTAGAGCGAATGGATTCGGAGATTCGGACAGTCGGAAATATAGATCAGGTCAGCTCGGAAGTGTTAGAAGTCTTTGATTATAGTGCACTGGGACATATTCATAAACCAATGAAGGTGGGCAGTGACAGAATCCGGTATTGCGGAACTCCGCTGGCAGTATCTGTCAGCGAAGCAGATCAGCGAAAATCTGTATTGTGCGTGGAAATAAAAGAAAAAGGAACCTGTGAAATCAAAGAACTTCATTTACATCCGTTGCATAATGTAAGGGTTATAAAAGGTACATTAGTTGAAATTTTACAGGAATCCTGCGAAGATTATG
This sequence comes from uncultured Marvinbryantia sp., assembly GCA_934373455.1. GTDB lineage: Bacteria > Bacillota > Clostridia > Lachnospirales > Lachnospiraceae > Marvinbryantia. The sequence continues at coordinate 17,806 of CAKRON010000022.1, read as the reverse complement.
TATCAGTTGTGTTAACAGATAAAGTAGATCTGGATGTCCTGGATATGCAGGAGAGACTGTATGTGGCATTTCCGAATCTTCTGGAGATTCGAAGGGAAAACATACGAAAAACAGATTATGAAAAAGCAGAGGCACAAATGGAAATGGATCTTGATCCGTTTCATTTGTGCTGTGCATTTTTAAAGGATCTGGAAAAATCTGAAAAGGAATTGCTTCTGAATGTAATCAACGAAGTGAAGGAGGAACAGGCATGAGACCAATGAAATTAACGATGCAGGCATTTGGATCTTATGGTGAAAAAACGGAGATAGATTTTTCAGGATTAAAACAAAATCTGTTCCTGATCAGTGGAGATACGGGATCCGGTAAAACAACAATTTTTGATGCTATTGTATTTGCGTTATATGGAGAGGCAAGCTCAGGAAACAATAAGAAAGACGGAACAGAATTACAGAGTCAATATAGCAGCAAAACAGAACCTTACGTAGAATTGGAGTTTGCAAATAAAAAGGATGCCGAGAATGAAATCTATACAGTTCGCAGAATACCAAGACATATACGTCCCAAAAAACGTGGCACAGGAGTCGTGGAAGTCAGCGCATCGGTGACACTTATCATGCCGGATGGTATGGAATACCCACAAAAAGAGGCAGATAAAAAGCTGGAAGAAATCGTAGGTCTGACGAAAGCGCAGTTTATGCAGGTGGCTATGATTGCGCAGGGAGAATTTATGGAACTTCTTCGTTTGCGCTCAGATGAGAAGAAAATCATTTTTCGTAAATTATTTCAGACAGAATTTTATCAGAAACTGACAGAAAATCTGGCAGAAAAAAGAAAAGAAAAACGCAGTATGATCGAACAGATACGAACAATCTGTCAGACAGAAGCAGCGCACATTACAATTCCGGAAGAATACGACCTGGCAGAAAATCTGTTTCACCTTAAACGTCAGGTAATATCATCGGAGAAGCTCTCTGCCACGGATCTGGAAGCATTGACGCAGAACCTGGAACAATTATGTGTGTTTTTGGAAATAAAGAAAAAAGAAAATGAACGGTTGTATGAGGAATCAACCCAAAAAAGAGATGCAGATCGCGAGGCAGTGTTGCATGGTCAGAATCTATTAAAGTATTACAACCAAAAAGCAGAAGCAGGTAAACTGTTGGAGCAGTTTGAACAGAAGACAGAAGAAAGAGAAGAGACGGAGAAAAGAATACAACAGATCCGTAAGGCAAGTGAAATAAAAGAAATATACAGACAGTGGCAGGAGGCAAAGACAAGAAGAACAGAGACAGAAGAAAAAAGAGATATTCTGAGAGAAAAACTTCCAACACTGACAGAACTTAAAACAACAGATAAAGAAAAAGAAGCCCTGGCAGAAAAAAAGTATCAGGAAGCCGTGGAACAAGATACAAGAGTAACGGAAAAAGTAGAAAAAGTCCTGGAAATAATGGAAAGATACAAATTGGCAGTGTTTGAGAACGAGCGTAAGAATAGACTGGTGAAACAGATTGAAAAGAAATATAAGGATATTCAGAAAGCGTTTGAAGAAAAAATAGGGGAAGCACAGTTCGCCTACACCAGAAGTAAGGAAAGCTACTTATTAAAAAATGAAGAATATCTGGCAAAACAGACATTTTTCCTGGATGCCCAGGCAGGACTTCTGGCAAAAGAAAAACTGAAACCGGGTCAGCCGTGTCCGGTATGTGGCTCTCTGATACATCCAAATCCATGCAGATTAAAAGTAGAAAAAGAACTGCCAACCAGAGAGGAACTGGATCGCTTGCAAAAAGAACTTGATTCTCTGCAGAAAACACAGGAAAAGGCAGCCGGATATGTGGAAGAATTGAATCGGTCTGCACAAGAACAGCAGCATCATGTTCAGGAGCAGTTAACAAAGGCAAAAGCGGAATTGGAAGGCAGCCGGGTGAGGATGGAAGAACTAAAACCGTCTGAAAACTATTCCTCAGAAGAAGAGGCGAAAAAGGAAAAAGAAGAATCAGCAAAACAGCGCAAAGAAAAAGAACAGTTGTATCAGGATGCCAGAAGATGTGCAAGAATAGCAGAAACGGAGCTGGAAAAAGCACAGACACTTTTAACTCAGTATGAAGAAGAGATACCATCCAAAAGAAAAGAAGAACTGGATAAATCAGAGAAATATCAGACTGTTTTGAGAGAAGGACAGATCACGGAGGAAGAGTGGAAAATAGTAGCATCCAATTATACAGACAGAGATGCAAAAAGAATGCAGAAAGATCTGGATGCAGCAAGAGAAGAGATGGCTGCGGCAAGGCAGCGGTATATATCAGCGCAGAAAGAAATTAATCAGGAAACATATCCGGATATGGAAATGTTGGAGACTTGTAAAAAACAGTCAGAAGAACAGCTTCGGGAGCAGCGGGAAAGACTGGAATCTTGCAATGCACAGCTTCAGACAAATAGAAAAGCGTGGGAAACATTGAAAGAAAATGAAAAAAACAGGGGTGCAGTGATAGAAGAATTCCGAAAAACAGAGCACCTTTATCAGCTGCTGTCCGGAAATGTGACAGGATCCAGAATGGATATCGAGACATTTGTGCAGAGATATTACCTGAAGCAGATACTGTATGCAGCGAATCGAAGATTTGCTGAAATGTCAGCAGGTCAGTATGAGCTTAGAATGTATCGGCTGGAAAAAGCCGGAGAGGGGAAAAACCATGGGCTGGATCTGATGGTATATTCCACAGTGACCGGAAAAGAACGGGAAGTGAGAACACTTTCCGGAGGAGAATCTTTTATGGCTGCGTTATCGCTGGCACTTGGAATGGCAGATCAGATTCAGCAAAGCTGTGCAGCAATTCAGCTGGATATGATGTTTATTGATGAGGGATTCGGCTCATTGGATGAACATGCGAGAAATCAAGCTGTCAGAGTACTGAAGCGCATGGCTGGCGGAACAAAGATGATTGGGATGATATCCCATGTAACAGAACTGAAGCAGGAAATAGATGAACAAATCTTGGTAACCAAAGATCAGAAAGGCAGCCATGTGAAATGGATACGATAGAATTGCAAGAATTGTCTGACTATTATAAAAAATAAAATAAAGATATTGACAGAAATAGATATATATGCTAATATACAGATAACAAAGAAAGAGAGAACAGATAAAACAAATAATAAAAGAAAGAGGTGTTACCGTTGGGACGTTAGAATAATCTGATAGATAATCTCTTAGGAGTTCACATAGATGATACAATAAGATAAAGAAGATGATCGCAATGAAAGAACGAGCTCCATAGTATAATAAAAGAGAGGTATAGTCCAATGGCATAAGAAAATTCCAAAGGAACAAAATAAAAGAAAGAGGTACACTCCAATGAGATGAGAAATTTATCCCATAAGCAAATTAAAAGAGGTACAATTTAATACAATCCAATGGAATAGAATGTGCATAACGAAAAACAGAATAAAGATAGGAGGTATAGTCCAAAGAAAACTTAAGTGATGTACCCCATAATCTGAGAAAGTGAAGGTGTAGACAATGAAATTACTGGAATTTCATTAAAAGCCCGGTCGTGAAGAAAAGAAAACGATCGGGCTTAATTTATGTTTATTTTTAGTAGCATCAGAATAAAAACGGGGGTATAATCAGATAAGAGGTGTCGCCCACCTCGACAGACGGTGGACAACAAATTAGCTTAAAAAAGTGAGGCATGCGATATGGTATTATATCTGACAAGCAGTCCGACAGGAATGTATAAAGGAGGAGAAAGTACATTTGAAGGTCTGGATCCGTCAAACGGTTTATTGGAGGAATTGAAAAAAGACTGGAAAAAGAAGACAAGATGTCTTTTGATCTGTGCAGATCCCATGCAATATACAAAAAATAATGAAATGGGTGAGTTTCTGGAAGACAGGATAGTAAAATCCGGCCTGGATGTTGGAACATTTACAGTTTGTGATTATAGAAATGTAGAGACAGTGATGCATAATTTGTCGGAATATGATTTTATTATACTGGGAGGAGGACATGTTCCGACACAAAACGAATTTTTTGAATTTATTCATTTAAGACACTTGTTGAATCAGTTCCGGGGAAATGTTATGGGGATCAGTGCGGGAAGTATGAACTGTGCGGAAGAAGTATATGCGATGCCGGAACTGGAAGGAGAAAGTTGTAATCGTCGATATCGTCGTTTTATGGAAGGATTGGGATTGACAAGAAGAAGAGTGATACCGCATTATAATGTGCTGAAAGATGAAATGCTGGATGGAAAGAGAATGCTGGAAGATATTGCATGCGTAGACAGTGTGGGCAGAGAATTTTACCTGATCCCGGATGGAAGCTTTATATTACAGCGTGATGGAAAAGAAGAGTTACATGGAGAGGGATATATGATCAGAAACAACAAGATCAAAAAAATCGGAGAAGCTGATCAGGTGAATATGCTTTAATAAATAAAGGACTGAGGAAAACATTCCCCGGTCCTTTATTTTGGGTAAGATGTCTGAATTATTCATCGTATCCTTCAAACAATCTGATATTGGCGGCAATATTTCTTAGTATTTCACCTTCCTTTAGAATAAGGTCGGAAGGATCAGATACCGGTGGAAGATGACCGCCTTCGTCTAGTTCAACAGAAATCCAGTTGCAGGCTGCTTCATTCGCATCCTCAATGGCATCATCCAGAGTCTCACCGGATGACAGGCAATCTTCCAGATCTGGAAAATAACCATGATACATACCATCTTCTGTCTGATGAAAAATGGCTGGATAAATAAATTTCATAATGAATTTCTCCTCTTTTATTTTATGATCGGGAAGCCAGGAAGGCAAGTACATCCTCTTTCTCAGGCATTACTTTCAAAGCTCCCTTTTTGGTGGTAATTAATGATGCTGCTGCATTGGCAAAAGTGAGCAGATCAGTCAGATCTTTTTCAGTAAGGTGATCTAGACCATGTTCCAGAATATAATTCAGGGAACTTGCACAGAAAGTGTCACCGGCGCCGGTAGTCTCAATTGTATGTTCCTGCAGGAATGGAGCAACTTCTACACGGAGATCTTTATAGTAAGCACGGCTTCCATTTGGTCCAAGTGTTATCAGAATCAGTGGAATATGGTATTTTTCCTGCAATAATTTTGCACCAAGATCGTAATCGGTGGTATGAAACAGAAATTCCACTTCATTGTCTGAAATCTTTAAAATATCGCATTTTCCAAGTCCATACTCAATTTCGCGTCTTGCATCATCCAGGGATGACCAGAGTGGTGGACGTAAATTTGGGTCAAAGCTGATCAGATCACCGGCTTCTTTTGCTACTTCAATTGCGTAACGTGTAGCTTCGCGTACACCCTCATGAGTAGAAGAAAGAGTACCGAAATGGAAAATTTTAGAAGAACGAATCAGATCAGTGTCTACATCGTCCTTTGTCAGCATCATATCTGCTCCTGGATTACGATAGAAAGAAAAATCTCGGTCGCCATCCGGATAAGTATGAACAAAAGCAAGTGTTGTATGAACTTCCTTGTCAACCAGAAGTGCACGCGTATCAACACCGACAGAAGATACGGCTTCCGTAAGCTGACGGCCGAACATATCATCTCCAACTTTTCCGATAAAAGCAGTCTGCTTTCCAAGCTTTTGAAGCATAGCAAGCACATTACATGGTGCACCGCCCGGGTTTACTTCCAGAATAGGATTTCCCTGAACGCTTGTGCCATTTTCTGTAAAGTCAATTAATAACTCACCAAGCGCAGTTACATCTATTGTTTTTTCTGCCATAATAGGAACCTCCCTATGTCATTTTATGTTATCCAGTATAGCATATTTATATGAGAAATTCAGTACAAAAGTTGAAAAAGGATCTGATACAAGATATAATTTTAAGAGGATATCAGTGAAAATTTTTATAAGACAAGAGAGGGAGCAAAAACTATGGCAAAAGAAGGCATGGAAATCTATCTGAAAGCAGTGAAACTAGGAAAACGGGCTATGGCAGTTCAGAGTGCAAAAAGACGGGATCCGTATTTGAAGGTGTTAGACGAGAACCCGGAGGCTGCAAAATCGGTGATGGAATATCCTCTCGGGCTGGTACAGATACCGGCAGAGCGAATTGTCGGAACCAAAACGGCAGGGAGAAAACAGGCATTTGCCTGCAATTTTATGCCAATTTTAGGAGAAAATACAGAGTTTGCACTGAAATGGTCGAATCTTTGTGAATCACATTTAAAAGAGGGAATCCGTGATGCGATTGTAGCCTATGAATATATGAATGAGTTCTATGTTTTGGAAGGAAATAAAAGAGTCAGTGTATTAAAATACTTTGATGCAGTATCCATTCCCGGAACAGTGACCAGAATTGTGCCATATCGTACAGAGGAAAAGGCAAATAAAATTTATTACGAATTTATGGATTTTTATGACTTGTCCGAAGTGAATTATATCTATTTTTCAGAAGAAGGAAGCTTTGCGAGACTGCAGAGTTTACTTGGAAAGCAGGAAAAAGAAAAATGGACAGAGGAAGACAGAAGAAATTTTAGCTCCGTATACGCTTGTTTCGAAAATATATTCCGTACACTTGTAAAGGAGAATGAAGAACGCACTGTTGGAGATTCCTTTCTGACATTTTTGGAAATTTATGGATATAAAGAAATGAAAGAAATGACTGCATCTGAAATGCAGATGCGAATTGCAAGAAGTGTGAAAGTATTTGAAACGCAGGGACAGGAGGAAAGCCTGGAAATTAAGATGAATCCGGAAATACAGAAAAAACCGCTTTTTCAGAGATTAATTCCACTAAGTTCTCCAATTCAGAATATTGCGTTTGTACATGAAGTGGATCCGCATAAGTCTGCATGGACTTATCTGCATGATCTTGGAAGAATGCACCTGGAACAGGCATTTCCTGATCAGATCAGGGTAACTACTTATATTGCAGAAAAATTCCAGGATCCTGAGGAGGCATTGAGTCAGGCAGTAGCAGATGGTAATACAATCATCTTTACAACTTCTCCGGTCTTGTATAATGCCAGTCTGAAAACAGCATTAGATCATAAAGAGGTAAAAATTCTGAACTGCTCGTTGATGTCAGATAAAGGCGTGATACGTAATTATAATGCACGAATCTATGAAGCAAAATTTTTGATTGGTGCTATCGCAGGAGCAATGACAACCAATGATAAACTTGGATATCTGGCAGATTATCCGATCTATGGAACCGTATCCAATATTAACGCATTTGCTTTGGGAGCACAGATGATTAATCCGAGAGCTAAGGTATACGTAGAATGGGAATCAGAAAAGAATATTGATTATGTAGAACGATTCAGAGAACATGGTGTATCTTATGTATCCGGAAGAAATATTATCATTCCAAATAAAAATACGGGTTCCAGACATTTTGGATTATATGAGCTGGCCGATGACAGCCACCATAATCTGGCAATGCCGGTATTACACTGGGGAAAATTCTATGAACAGATGATACAGAATATTATGGAAGGAAATTGGAAGAACTCAGAAGGAAATGGAACGAAGTCCTTGAATTACTGGTGGGGAATGTCAGCAGGAATTGTAGATGTCATTTGTTCCGGCAGTTTGCCTCGCGGCACAGAGAGACTAATTGAACTTCTAAAGAAAACAATTTGTCAGGGAGAATTCAATCCATTTTCAGGAGCCCTATATTCACAGAATGGAGTAATCCAGGAAGAAAAAGAAAAAACTTTAACGCCAGAGAAGATTATTACAATGGACTGGCTGTGTGACAATGTAATAGGAAGAATTCCAAAAATGTCTGAACTGACAGATCATGCAAAACCTGTGGTTCTGGAACAGGGAATTCGTGGAGAATAGAAGTAAGATGAAGATACTGGCTATTGCAGATGAGGAATCCAAGTATTTATGGGATTTCTATGAAAGAGGAAAACTAGAGGATATTGACCTGATTTTATCAGCTGGCGACCTTGCACCGGAATATTTGTCCTTTTTGGTAACGATGTGTTCAGCACCGGTGCTTTATATACACGGAAATCATGATGATAAATATCAGATGAGACCACCGGAAGGATGTACCTGCATAGATGATACAATTTATGTATATCAGGGTATCAGAATTATGGGACTTGGAGGCTCGATGAGATATCGGCCGGGAGAACATCAGTATACGGAAGCACAGATGGAAAAGAGAGTCAGAAAGCTGCGATGGAAGCTGCTCAGACATCGGGGATTTGACATATTGCTGACGCATGCTCCGGCATATGAGATAAATGATGGGCGAGATCTTCCGCATCAGGGATTTCGAGTGTTTGTGAATTTGATGGAAAAGTATAAACCAAAATTTTTTATTCATGGACATGTACATATGAGTTATGGAAGAAATCATAAACGATATGATAAATATCAGGAAACAAATATTATCAATGCATACGAGAGATGTGTATTTGAATATGAAGCAGATGAGAAAAAACTGAGAGAAGATCTGATGTAATAAAAAGGATGGGAAAATCTCCCATCCTTAAATATTAACGTTCCCAGCGTCCGGAAGCGCCACAAGGTAATACAAGACCATTAGAAGAAACCGGAAGACCTATTTCCTGAGAATCTACGTGACCATGATATTTTTTCAATTCCGTTGCCAGCATATAGGTAAGAACAGCTGGTGCAAGACCAGTAGTATAGGAATTGATGAGGAAGAAGAGAGGATCATCACTAAGAAGCTTTGCGCATAGCTGAATCAGTGGATGGATCGCATCTTCGATTTTCCAGATTTCACCTTTTGGGCCGCGGCCATAGGAAGGTGGATCCATGATGATGGCATCGTAATGATTGCCGCGTCGGATTTCGCGTTCGACAAATTTCACGCAGTCATCGACAATCCAGCGAATTGGCGCATTCTCCAGTCCTGAGGAACGGGCATTTTCTTTTGCCCAGGTTACCATGCCTTTTGAAGCATCCACATGTGTAACAGATGCACCGGCAGCGGCTGCGGCAAGGGTGGCACCACCTGTATAGGCGAACAGATTTAAAACTTTTACAGGACGTCCGGCTTCTGTGATCTTTTTGGAAAACCAGTCCCAGTTCGCAGCCTGTTCCGGAAACAGTCCGGTGTGCTTGAAACTAAAAGGTTTCAGATTAAAAGTAAGCGAATGATAGTGTATGGTCCATTGTTCCGGGAGATTAAAGAATTCCCATTCACCGCCGCCTTTTTTACTGCGATGATAATGACCGTTCATGTGTTTCCATTCTGGCAGTGTTTTTGGTGTATCCCAGATAACCTGAGGGTCTGGGCGAACCAGAATATATTTTCCCCAGCGTTCCAGTTTTTCTCCATGAGAAGTGTCTAATACTTCATAGTCTTTCCAATGATCAGCAATCCACATAAGTTATCCTTTCGTAATTCAATTAGTATTTGCATCATTCACATATCACAATTTATGTTTCTTCCTATTATATTCAATAGTAATACCCTTTTCAAGAACACAAAATAGTGTACAGAAAAAAAAACAAAAATTTTCAAAAAACCCTTGCAAAATGAAAAAATATCATATATAATGCAATCGTTGTGACCTTGATAGCGTTGAAGCGTGAGGTTGCTGTAGAATTTCTACAGGTTTTCCGTGGAGCGAATGTCAAGTTAGAAAACTGGCGACAAGTCACTGTACAAATTAACTGTCCGGCTATGACCGGAAACAACGTGAGTATAGAGGGAGTATGTTCCAAGATACACACGGGAGCGTGTACAGTCACCGCTTGTCGTACTTAGCAATAAAAGTGCGAAAAGGAGGCGACTTTTTTTATGGCAAGTCAAGTAATGAGAATCACATTAAAGGCATATGATCACCAGCTGGTTGATGCATCTGCTAAGAAAATCATCGAAACTGTAAAAAAGAATGGAGCTCAGGTGAGTGGACCGGTACCTCTTCCAACTAAGAAGGAAGTTGTAACAATTCTTCGTGCCGTTCACAAATACAAAGATTCCAGAGAACAGTTCGAACAGAGAACTCATAAAAGACTGATCGATATCATTGCACCAACACAGAAGACAGTTGATGCACTGTCCAGACTGGAAATGCCAGCAGGTGTTAATATCGATATCAAAATGAAGAACAAATAAGTTCTCAGGTCAAGAGTTAATTATCCTACGGGTTGATATAGAAGCAACAGTGGCGAAAGCCAAAGTTCCACTTATATTGACTGTTTGACTAGGATGATTGCACAACACAGTGTAATCCGCTGTAGAAAAACAGGAGGTAAAAAGGATGAAGAAAGCGATTTTAGCAACAAAAGTCGGAATGACACAGATCTTCAACGAAGACGGAGTTTTAACTCCAGTAACCGTTCTTCAGGCTGGTCCTTGTGTAGTAACACAGATCAAAACTGTTGAAAATGATGGTTACAAAGCAGTACAGGTTGGTTTTGCTGACAAGAGAGAAAATCTGGTTAACAAACCAATGAAAGGTCAGTTTGACAAAGCAGGAGTTTCTTGCAAGAGATTTGTCAGAGAGTTCAAATTTGAGAATGCTGAGGAATATGCAGTAGCACAGGAAATCAAAGCTGACATCTTTGCAGCTGGTGATAAGATTGACGCTACAGCAATTTCCAAAGGTAAAGGATTCCAGGGTGCGATCAAGAGATTCGGTCAGCACAGAGGACCTATGGCTCATGGTTCTAAATTCCATCGTCATCAGGGTTCTAACGGTGCTTGTTCTGATCCAAGTAAGGTATTCAAAGGAAAAGGAATGCCAGGACACATGGGTAACAAACGTGTAACAATCCAGAACCTGGAAGTAGTTAGAGTAGACGCAGAGAACAATCTGATTCTGGTTAAAGGTGCAGTTCCTGGACCGAAGAAATCTCTGGTTACAATCAAAGAAACAGTAAAATCTGGCAAATAGGCCTTGTAGGAAAGGAGGAACACACAGATGGCAAACGTATCTGTTTACAATATGGAAGGCAAAGAAGTTGGCACAATGGAGCTTAACGATGCTGTGTTTGGTGTAGAAGTTAACGAACATCTGGTACACATGGCAGTGCTTCAGCAGCTGGCAAACAATCGTCAGGGAACACAGAAAGCAAAAACACGTTCTGAAGTTTCCGGAGGCGGAAGAAAACCTTGGAGACAGAAAGGAACCGGTCATGCAAGACAGGGTTCAACAAGAGCTCCACAGTGGACAGGCGGCGGAGTTGTATTCGCACCAGTTCCAAGAGATTATTCTTTCAAGATGAACAAGAAAGAAAAGAGAGCAGCTCTTAAATCTGTATTAACAGCAAAAGTTCAGGAAAACAAGGTAGTGATCCTTGATGAACTGAAATTTGATGATATCAAGACAAAAGCTATGGTAAATGTACTGAACAATGTAAAAGCTGAAAAAGCTATCGTTGTTCTGAAAGAGAATGATGAGAAGGTAGTGCTTTCTGCAAGAAACATTGCTGATGTACAGACAACTCTTGTAAATACCATCAATGTATACGACATTCTGAAACATAACACACTGGTTATGACAAAAGATGCAGTTCAGGCTATCGAGGAGGTGTACGCATAATGGCAGCAATTCAGTATTATGATGTAATCCTTAAACCAATCGTAACTGAAAAGAGTATGAATGCTATGGCAGAAAAAAAATACACTTTCCAGGTACACACAGAAGCTACAAAATCTCAGATCAAAGAAGCTGTTGAAAAAATGTTCGAAGGAACAAAAGTAAAACGTGTTAACACTATGAATCTGGATGGAAAAACCAGACGTCGTGGAATGACAGTTGGAAAAACAGCAAAGACAAAGAAAGCAATCGTAACTCTGACAGAAGACAGCAAAGAAATTGAGATCTTCCAGGGATTATAAGATTGACAGGCGAGTTTCGTCAGTTCTGATTTAGAATGTGGACGAACGATATATAAAGTATATGCACGGAATGATGCATGCGAAATATATTGAAAGGAGAAACAAAAATGGGAATTAAAACCTATAAACCATATACACCGTCAAGAAGAAATATGACGGGATCTGATTTCTCTGAAATTACAAAGACTACACCGGAAAAAAGCCTTGTAGTATCACTTAAGAAAAACTCCGGACGTAACAATCAGGGAAAAATTACTGTAAGACACCGTGGAGGTGGATGCAGAAGAAAATACAGAATCATCGATTTCAAGAGAAATAAAAAAGATGGTATCCCAGCAGTAGTAACAGGTATCGAATACGATCCAAACAGATCAGCTAACATTGCTCTGATTACTTATGCTGATGGAGAAAAAGCTTATATCCTTGCACCACAGGGACTGAAAGACGGAATGAAAGTAATGAGCGGAGCTGAAGCTGAAATTAAGATCGGTAACTGCCTGCCATTATCTGAAATCCCAGTTGGTACAATGGTTCACAATATTGAACTTTATCCTGGAAAAGGTGGTCAGCTTGTACGTGCAGCTGGTAACGCAGCACAGCTGATGGCTAAAGAAGGTAAATATGCAACACTTCGTCTCCCTTCAGGAGAAATGAGAATGGTTCCGATTATCTGCCGTGCAACAGTTGGTGTTGTAGGAAATGGTGATCACAACCTGATTAATATTGGTAAAGCTGGTAGAAAACGTCACATGGGTATCAGACCTACAGTTCGTGGATCTGTTATGAACCCTAATGACCATCCACACGGTGGTGGTGAAGGTAAGACTGGTATCGGTCGTCCAGGTCCATGTACACCTTGGGGCAAACCTGCACTTGGTCTTAAGACAAGAAGCAAAAAGAAAGCTTCTAACAAGCTCATCGTAAGAAGACGCGATGGTAGAGCAATCAACTAATAACAATATTAATCGAGAAATATAAGGAGGTTAGAACCTATGGCTCGCTCACTTAAAAAAGGACCGTTTGCGGACGCAAGCTTACTGAAAAAAGTAGACGAAATGAACGCAGCAGGATCAAAACAGGTTATCAAAACCTGGTCCCGCCGTTCTACAATTTTCCCACAGATGGTTGGACATACAATTGCAGTTCATGATGGAAGAAGACATGTGCCTGTATATGTAACAGAAGATATGGTTGGACACAAACTCGGAGAGTTCGTTGCAACAAGAACATACAGAGGACATGGTAAAGACGAGAAGAAATCTCGTTAAGGATAATATTTGAAAGGAGGCTTCATCCATGGCAAAAGGACATAGATCCCAAATCAAGAGAGAAAGAAATGCTCAGAAGGACACAAGACCATCCGCAAAGTTATCTTATGCGAGAGTCTCTGTTCAGAAGGCATGCTTCGTTTTAGATGCTATTAGAGGCAAAGATGTGCAGACAGCACTTGGTATCGTAACTTACAATCCAAGATATGCTTCTACATTAATTAAAAAATTATTAGAGTCAGCAATCGCAAATGCTGAAAACAATAACGGAATGAGTGTAGAAAACCTTTACGTAGAAGAATGCTACGCAAACAAAGGACCTACAATGAAGAGAATCAGACCAAGAGCACAGGGTAGAGCTTATCGTATCGAAAAGAGAATGAGCCACATCACAATCGTGCTGAATGAAAGATAGGAGGTAAAGCATGGGACAGAAAGTTAATCCACACGGCTTAAGAGTCGGTGTTATTAAAGACTGGGACTCCAAGTGGTATGCTGAGTCAGAATTTGCTGATTACCTGATCGAAGACAACAAGATCAGAACATACCTTAAGAAGAAGTTATATAGCGCTGGTGTTTCAAAAATCGAAATCGAAAGAGCATCAGGAAGAGTAAAAGTGATCATCTACACAGCTAAACCGGGTGTTGTAATCGGTAAAGGCGGAGCAGAGATCGAAAAAGTAAAAGCTGAAGTTCAGAAGTTCGTAACTGGCAAACTTCTTGTTGATATCAAAGAAGTAAAGAGACCAGACAGAGATGCTCAGTTAGTAGCTGAAAATATTGCTCAGCAGCTGGAAAACCGTGTTTCCTTCCGTCGTGCTATGAAGTCCACAATGGGAAGAACCATGAAGACAGGTGCAAAGGGAATTAAGACAGCTGTTTCAGGACGTCTTGGCGGAGCAGATATGGCTCGTACAGAGTTCTACAGCGAAGGAACTATTCCACTTCAGACACTTCGTGCAGATATTGACTACGGATTCGCAGAAGCAGATACCACATACGGCAAAATGGGCGTAAAGGTATGGATTTACAACGGCGAAATCCTTCCAACAAAAAACGTAAAGGAAGGGAGCGATAAATAATGTTAATGCCTAAGAGAGTAAAACGTCGTAAACAGTTCCGTGGAAGCATGGCTGGAAAGGCGTTAAGAGGAAATACAATTTCCAATGGTGAATATGGACTTGTTGCAACTGAACCATGCTGGATTAAATCAAACCAGATCGAAGCTGCCCGTGTTGCTATGACTCGTTATATCAAACGTGGTGGTAAAGTTTGGATCAAGATTTTCCCAGACAAACCTGTAACAGCAAAACCAGCTGAAACTCGTATGGGTTCCGGTAAAGGAACACTGGAATACTGGGTAGCAGTTGTAAAACCGGGACGTGTGTTATTTGAACTGGCAGGAGTTCCGGAAGAAGTAGCCCGTGAAGCGTTACGTCTTGCTATGCACAAATTACCGTGCAAATGCAAAATCGTATCTCGTGCAGATTTAGAAGGCGGTGATAACAGTGAAAATTAATAAGTATGTAGAAGATTTAAAGAGCAAATCAGCTGCAGAATTAAACGAAGAATTAGTAGCTGCTAAAAAGGAACTTTTCAATTTAAGATTCCAGAATGCAACCAATCAGCTGGATAACACAAGCAGAATCAAAGAAGTTCGCAAGAACATCGCAAGAATTCAGACAGTTATCACTGAGAAAGCTAATGCGTAAGTGAATTACCACGAAAGGAGCTAAAAGACGTGGAAAGAAATCTTAGAAAAACCCGTGTTGGTAAAGTTGTCAGCAACAAGATGGACAAGACAATCGTTGTTGCAGTTGAAGACCATGTGAAACATCCTCTTTACAAAAAAGTCGTAAAGAGTACTTATAAATTAAAAGCACACGATGAAAACAATGAATGTAACATCGGTGATACAGTTAAAGTAATGGAAACAAGACCTTTATCCAAAGATAAGAGATGGAGACTTGTGGAAATCACTGAAAGAGTGAAATAGTATAGGAGGTAATCAGCATGATACAGCAGGAGAGTAGACTGAAAGTTGCTGATAACACTGGAGCAAAAGAGTTACTTTGTATCAGAGTTATGGGCGGATCTACCAGAAGATATGCAGCTATCGGTGATGTAATCGTTGCTACGGTTAAAGATGCAACACCAGGCGGCGTTGTTAAAAAAGGTGATGTTGTAAAGGCTGTCGTAGTTCGTACAGTAAACAAAACCCGTCGTAAAGATGGTTCTTATATTAGATTTGATGAAAATGCTGCAGTCATCATCAAAGATGACAAGAATCCAAGAGGAACTCGTATTTTTGGACCAGTAGCAAGAGAGCTTCGTGATAAACAGTTTATGAAAATTGTTTCACTGGCTCCGGAAGTATTATAAGGAGGTACCCGAATGTCAGCATTAAAAATCAAGACAGGCGATACTGTTAAAGTAATCGCTGGTAAAGATAAAGATAAAGAGGGCAAAGTTCTTAAAGTAGATGTTAAGAATCATAAAGTGCTCGTTGAAGGCATCAACATGGTTGTAAAACATGCAAAACCATCTGCAGCAAATCAGCAGGGCGGTATTGTAAACAAAGAAGCTTTCATTGATGCTTCTAATGTGATGCTTCTCCACAATGGAAAGGCAACAAGAGTTGGCTTTAAGATGGACGGAGACAAAAAAGTTCGTGTAGCAAAAGCTACAGGCGAAGTTATCGATAAATAATCGGAAGAGAGGAGGCACTAGAAGTTGAGTAGACTGAAAGAACAGTATCAGAACGAGATCGTAGATGCTATGATCAAAAAGTTTGGATATAAGAATATTATGGAAGTTCCGAAGCTGGACAAAGTTGTAGTTAACATGGGCGTTGGTGAAGCAAAAGAAAACGCTAAGTTACTTGAATCAGCTGTTAAGGATATGGAAACTATTACAGGCCAGAAGGCAGTTCTGACCAGAGCAAAAAATTCTGTTGCTAACTTCAAGATCAGAGAAGGTATGGCAATCGGATGTAAAGTTACACTTCGTGGTGAAAAGATGTATGAATTCGTTGACCGTCTGGTTAACCTTGCATTACCTCGAGTACGTGACTTTAGAGGTGTTAACCCAAATGCGTTTGATGGAAGAGGTAACTACGCTCTTGGTATCAAAGAACAGTTAATTTTCCCTGAAATCGAATATGATAAGGTTGACAAGGTAAGAGGTATGGACGTAATCTTTGTTACAACAGCAAAGACTGACGAAGAAGCTCGTGAACTTTTAACACAGTTTAACATGCCATTCTCTAAATAAGCGAATTGTTAACAGTCAATGTGATTGAATATAGGAGGAAATTTCATGGCTAAGACAGCAATGAAGATTAAACAGCAGCGTCCACAGAAATTCTCCACAAGAGAATACAACCGCTGCAGAATTTGTGGTCGTCCACATGCATATTTGAGAAAATACGGAATCTGCAGAATCTGCTTCCGTGAACTGGCTTACAAAGGTGAAATTCCGGGAGTTAAGAAAGCTTCCTGGTAAGCCGATACAACTTGATTGATCAGCAATGATCTGAAAATATAAGGAGGAAAATCCAGATGACAATGAGTGATCCTATTGCAGATATGCTTACAAGAATTCGTAATGCAAATACTGCAAAACACGATACAGTAGATGTTCCATCATCCAAAATGAAACTTGCTATTGCAAACATTCTGGTAGATGAAGGTTATATTGCAAAATATGACATCGTTGAAGAAGGCGGTTTCCCAATCATCCGCATCACACTGAAATACGGTGCTGATAAAAACGAAAGAGTCATTACAGGTATTAAGAGAATTTCCAAACCAGGTCTTCGTATCCACGCAGGCAAAGACGATATTCCAAGAGTTCTTGGTGGTCTTGGTGTAGCAATTCTTTCTACAAACAAAGGTGTTATCACTGACAGAGAAGCTCGTAAGCTTGGAGTTGGTGGAGAAGTTCTTGCATTTGTTTGGTAGGATACCACGTAAAAGTTACTGAAAACAGAGAGAGCGTCTGTCTCTCTCCGAAAATCTAAGTAAGGAGGACATTTGAATGTCACGTATAGGAAGACTGCCTGTAGCAATTCCTGCAGGCGTTACCGTTGAAGTTGCTGAAGGCAACAAAGTTACAGTAAAAGGCAGCAAAGGAACTCTGGTAAGAGAACTGCCTGTTGAAATGGATATCAAAGTAGAAGATGGTCATGTAGTTGTAAGCAGACCAAATGATCTGAAGAAAATGAAAGCTCTGCATGGTCTGACAAGAACACTGATTCACAACATGGTAGTTGGAGTTAGTGAAGGATTTGAAAAGAAGCTGGAAGTAAACGGTGTTGGTTACAAAGCAGCTAAACAGGGTAAGAAACTGGTATTATCCCTTGGTTATTCTCATCCAGTAGAGATGATCGATCCAGAAGGACTGGAAGCAGTTGTTGAAGGAAACATCATCACTGTTAAAGGTATTGATAAAGAAAAAGTTGGCCAGTACGCAGCTGAAATCAGAGAAAAGAGAACTCCGGAACCTTACAAGGGTAAAGGTATTAAGTATGCTGATGAAGTTATCAGACGTAAAGTTGGTAAGACTGGTAAGAAATAAGTAAGGAGAGTGTGAAAATGGTTAGTAAAGAATCTAGAACAGAAGTTCGTGTAAAGAAGCACAGAAGACTTCGTAATCGTTTTGCAGGTACTGCACAGAGACCACGTCTTGCAGTATTCAGAAGCAATAATCATATG
>CAKRON010000021.1 GCA_934373455.1 uncultured Marvinbryantia sp. | reverse complement strand
GCTTGTTGTTGAGTTAAGAATGAATTTAAGTTCTGGGAATTATAGAGTGTATGGATTCAATTCCATATGCTCTTTTCCTTTACTGAATTTCAGAGAAAAGATGTTTTACAGTTCAAGAGTTACAGGAAAAAAGGATGTATCTAAAGAAGAGATGCTTCAAAGACTGAAACCAGTTTATACAGAATCTGCTTTTCGCCAAGAAAAATAAGCAGGCAGAGAAAAATGTGCTTGATGACAGCGTTATTGTTTTTTGCATAGCATTCTTTACTCTATAAGAAGGTTAGTAAATAACACCATCATCCATGGTAAACCCTTCAAGAGAGTTCTCTTTTACCTGGATACAGATATAAGTGAGTTCTGAATCTTCTGAAGTAAAGAACTGACGCTTACCTGCTGGAGAAATCCTAAGCCAGTCTCCGGCAGGAAGGTTATTGATGCTGATTTGCATATGCAAAAACAAGTACGCACTTTTTTATAACTATACACTCTAAAATGCATGTGCCATCATAAAGTTGGTTCGCAGAAGGTACTGACTGATAGTCTCAGACAAATGATTGATGACGGGCTTGTTTATCGGCATGATTATCAGGAGATGCCGCCAAAAGTAGAATATGGATTGACGGAACTTGAACTGGTATAGGGAATCGAGAATGGAATGTAACTACTAAGGTCGACTTTCGACATCTAATGTGGTGCCATCAGGGACAGTAAAAAAGCCATAAACACCGTCTCCAGACTAGGTATCAACAAAATATTACAAGTGCATTGTCATTTTACTGATGGATGAAAATGCACTTTTTTGTTATACTTAACAAAAAATATACCTGTTGTCGTAGTTTCAGTACCTGATATCAGAAATAAATCTGTAAACATCTATAAAAAGGAGTTTATAATTATGAAACGAAAATTCCCATATTTATCCAGTCCGATTCAGATTGGACGTGTAACTTTCCGCAATCGAATGTTTTCTGCACCTATGGGTGGAACAGATATCACAAATGATGGTTGTATTGGACCGAAATCAACTGCATTTTACGAGCTGCGCGGCAAAGGTGGTGCGGCTGCCGTAACAGTCAGTGAATGCATGGTTCATCCGGAAACGGACGGTTCACATGCATATCATCTGGATACCGCTATTTTGAATTCGCTTGCATCTGCAACCTATACGGCAGATGCAATTTCCCGACATGGTGCAGTTCCAAGTCTTGAGCTTTCTCATTCAGGAATGTACGCTGGAACTTATATGACCGATAAATCCCGTCAACATTCCATGCACCAGTGGGGAGCCTGTGATACAGTCCGTACAGATGGAGTGCCTGTGAAGGCACTTACCAAAGAAATGCTTCAGGATATTGTTGCTTCTTATGGAAAAACAGCAGCACTTGCAAAACGTGCCGGTTTTCAGATGATTATGATTCATGGTGGCCACGGATGGCTGATCAATCAGTTCCTTTCTCCTTATTTTAATAAGCGTACTGACAAATATGGAGGAAGTTTGGAAAATCGCTGCAGGCTTGCTGTGGAAGTGCTGAAAGCTGTTCGTGAAGCAGTGGGATCAGGATTCCCAATTGAATTCCGTATGAGTGGTTCTGAACTCTTTGAGGGTGGGTATGATCTGGAAGAAGGAGTCCGCATTGCGCAGACAATCGAGCCGTATGTAGATCTGATACATGTGTCAGCAGGAACTTATCAGCGTGGATTTGGAGATACCCATCCTTCGATGTTTAAAGACCATGGATGTAATGTATATCTGGCGGCAGAAATTAAGAAACATGTTTCTGTACCTGTTGCAACTATTGGTGGTCTCAATGATCCGGCTCAGATGGAAGAAATCATTTCTTCTGGAAAAGCTGATATCGTTTATATGGCAAGAGCACTTCTTGCAGATCCGTTTTTACCTCGAAAAGTCATGGAAAATCGCGAAAATGAAATTGTGAAATGTCTCCGCTGCTTTACCTGCATGGCCGAACGTGCAGCGACCTCGACCAGAAGATGCACTGTGAATCCTCTGATCGGACGTGAGATGGAAGGCAGTGAAGTACAGCCGGCACCTGTCAAGAAAAAGGTTCTTGTAGTAGGCGGTGGTCCTGGTGGTCTTTATGCCGCATACACAGCTGCAAAGCGTGGTCATCAAGTGATTCTCTGTGAGAAAGAAGCAGAACTTGGTGGGATTTTAAAAAGTGAAAAGGCGCTTCCTTTTAAACAGGAAATGTATGAACTGTCCAATACTTATGCACTTTTTGCCAGAAATGCAGGTGTGGAAATTCGCACATCTGTAGAAGTTACACCTGAATACGCGGAGAAAGAAGCACCGGATGCCTTGATCATAGCTGTAGGATCTGAACCCCTTGTTCCTCCAATCAAGGGACTGAGAGGCGACAATGTAGTGATTGTCAATAATTATTACCTTGAGAAAGAAAAGGTTACGGATCAGGTAGTTGTTTTCGGCGGCGGGCTTGCAGGCTGTGAATGTGCGATTCATCTCGGTCAGGAAGGAAAACAGGTTCATCTGGTAGAGATGAGAACAGAATTGGCTCCGGATGCCAATGTACGACATCGTCCGCTTCTTTTAAAAGAGATTGAAAAATATGTCACTGTACATACTGGATACCGCGGTCTTGAAGTTCGTCCAGACGGAGTTCTTTGTGAAACGGAAGATAAACAGCAGATTCTGGTTCCAGGAACTTCTGTAATCTGTGCACTTGGGCAGCGCTCCAGAACGGCACTTGTGGATTCTCTCCGTGACAGTGCACCATTTGTAAGAGTGATAGGTGACGCCAACCGTGTATCAACTATCACAAATGCGGTATATGAAGGATACCATGCAGCTATAGATATCTGATATTCAGACAGACAGTCCCTTATCTGAGGACTGTCTGTCTTTTTTACTTACCAGATAAGTAAGTCTTCTGATCCTTGTATCTGTTATGTTTGGATACTTTATTGATCTTACGATATATCTGTTATTCTGGATGGATCCGCAGAATTATTTCCTGAAAATAATTGCACTGCTCCTGGCCTGTTTGGAGAGAAACTGGAAATTGTAAAACCATATCTGTTTCCGGAAGAATACAAAACAGAGAATCGGAAAGCTTCATAAAAGTTTATCTGCTTGTTATTCCTTTTTTGATAGCGTATACTGAAAGATATCAAAAAAGGAGATTGTATTTTATGGATACCAGGGAGATTCGTTGTTTTCGTCTTGTATACGAAGAATGCAGCATCAACAAAGCGGCATCTCAGATCTTTATTACCCCTCAGGGATTAAGCCGTATTATTGCGAAACTGGAAAATGAACTTCAAACTAAACTTTTCACGCGTACTGCGAACGGAACATTTCCCACCGCGAGTGGCCATTATTTCTATGCACAGAGTCAGGAACTTCTTTACTATTTAGAAGGTCTGAAACAAAAAATGCAACAAATGAATCATCGTCAGCGAACGATTCATATCGGTTTTGCCTGCGGTTCGCTTAACATACTACCACTCGATCAGATTTCACATTTAACGGACTATTTTCCAGGACTTGAATTGCAATGGGATGAGCTGGAAAATCAGGAAGTGACCGAAAAACTTCTTGATGGTACTCTGGATGCCGGATTTATGATTGGAGCCTGCTCCCATACAGAACTGGCATCTACAACTATTTATACTGGAAAAATGAATGCCATTATCTATCAGGGACATCCCTATTATGAAAAGGATATGCTGAGTATCCAGGATCTTCAGGAACAGCCGCTGATTTCTATGAACCAGAAATATTCCAGTTATCATAATCTTATCCAGCGCTGCAGCGACTTTGGATTCATGCCTAATATTGTTCTTTGTACAATGGAAAATCCGTTAATCTACCGTTTTTGTAAAGAAAAGATTGGAATTGGCATTGACGCAGATATTCATCCTGAAGAAGAATTGCCGGCAAGTCTTCACAAGATAGAACTATACGATGCTATTCCGTGGAAAATTAATTTGGTCTGCCGTAAAAATACAGTAAACGATAAAGTTATTTCCAGACTTCAGGAAATCTGCTGCAATCTGGATTGAATTTCTAAATGATGCCGAGGATGAAAAATATCGTTCTCATCGTATATTATCTCCTTATCATTTAATCAATCATCAGTTACAAAATTTTAGAGGTTATTGCTTTTGCAGAGAAAATGTTTGAAATGCCAGTTATTTCTAATGAAAACAGAGGGCAGGGAATCCATATCCGCTGCGGTATATGTAAAAAACTTAAGGAGAGCAGCTATGAGTATAAGAAGCGCACAGACTAAAGATTTATCAAGAATTGCTGAAATTTTTGTATTCAATAACAGAATCAATTATCTGCCAATATTCAAAGATGAATCCTATTCCTTCGGGGAATTGCAGGTAGTATCGTTCATAGAGCAGTATCTGAAAAAGAAAGAAGTATACCAGAACCTTTATGTATATGATGACGGAATAATCAAAGGATTCCTGCAAATGAAGGGAACAGAAATCTATAAGTTGTATATAGAGCCGTGTTTTCAGAGGGAAGGAATAGGTCATGAACTGATCGAATTTGCCATAAAAGAATTTGGAGCAGATCATCTGTGGGTATTGGAAAAGAATGTAAAAGCAATTGCATTTTACAACAGACATGGATTTTGCTTTACAGGTCAAAGTCAATTTGAGGAAGGCACCACAGAATATGTGATGGAATTGAAGAGAGAAATATTTTAAGATAACGGAAAAATGTGTGGAGGAGAATTCACTGATGAACTGGTCCATTTGGACACCAACACGGAGTGCCATCAGGGACAGTAAAAAAGCCATAAACACCGGCCCCATCATCCCACAGGAATATGTACCTTTGGTGAAATTCGTGGATGTTCCGGTTTTGGACCGTATTTTTCACGGATCACTTCAACAAAAGATCTGGCAGCAGGAGTCAGTACCCGGTTTTTATGATAAACCAGATAGATGGAACGCTTCAGCAGTTCAGAGTCCAGATCAAAACTCAAAAGGTAGCCGAATTTTTCATAATCTTTTGCAGCAATTTTACTGATAATCGATACACCCAGACCATGACAGACAGCTTGTTTGATGCTTTCGGTAGAAGGCAGTTCTGTCAGAATATGAAGCTTCTGATCGTCGAGGCCGATGCTTTGAAAAAAAGCGTCGGCTTCTTTGCGTGTTCCGCTTCCCTTCTCGCGAAAAATAAATGGAAGATAGCGAAGCTGGCTGACTGGAAAATTCCCTTTGTAGATCTGATAAGCCGGTGTATTTGGAGTGATCAGAACCAGCTGATCATCCAACAAAGGTTCGAAAATACATTTAGAATCAGGCACTTGCATACCGGTAAATCCCAATTCTGCATCATAATTTTCAATCTGATTCATTACGGCAGAGCTGTCTGCCTGGCGGACCGATATTTTCAGATCCGGATAACGCACATACATTTCAGTCAGAAGCTGTGGAAGCAGATATTGAGACGGAACAGTAGAAGCGGCTACCGGAAGTTCTCCCTTAATGTCAGTGGCATAAGACTGCATCATTAAGGCAGCCACATCTCTGGTATGCAGAAGTTCTTTGGCATAATCATAGAAAATCTGTCCGGCCTCAGAAAGCAGTACTTCTTTGGTGGTACGTAAAATAAGCGGGACACCTAGTTCCGATTCCAGACTTTTGATATGTGCACTGACAGTAGGCTGAGACAGATACATGGCTTTGGCAGCTTTAGAAAAACTCTTATTCTCTGCTACCTGGACAAAAGCTTCCAGTTGATGAAAATACATAGAACACCTCTTTTTCGTGCAGGTAGAACAGAAAAAATAACCTGACACTGTTTTGAATTGTATATATCGTATCATAATTCATAGAAAAAAGCGAGACTATTTATAGATATAATCTATAAATATAAAGAAATCATCAGGCATTTGAATTAGACAAAAATACTGTAAATGTTATACTTTTCTTAGAGAAATGACAGTAATGAGGTGAAAAGATGGTGACATTAGGACTGGATTCCGGTTCTGCAACGACGAAAGCAGCAGTATTTGACGGAGAGAAGATCCAGAAAATTTATTTAGAAAAAACATCTGATCGTCCTGGTAAAGTGATTCGTGATATGTACAGCCAGTTATATTCTCAGGAGATTGCGATGACGGTAACGACTGGGTATGGCAGAGGGCTTCTGGAACAGGCGGACAGGAAGATTACAGAGATTACCTGTCATGGTGCAGGAGCCGCATACCTGATGCCACAGTGCAGGGCAGTGATCGACATCGGAGGACAGGATTGTAAGGTAATGCTGCTGGATGAGCATGGAAAAGTAACAGATTTTTTGATGAACGATAAATGCGCTGCAGGAACAGGAAGATTCATCGAGATGACACTGGGACGGGTTGGAGCCAAGGTGGAAGATCTGGATGAATTTGTTCGGGATGCTGTACCAGAAAAGATTAACAGTATGTGTGCAGTGTTTGCAGAGAGTGAAATAGTTGGTCTGTTGGCACAGGAGAAAAAGGCAGGAGATATTTTACTTGGGTGTCTTCATTCGATTTGTAAGAGAACTGCCATTTTTGCACAGAAACTAATCCGGGAAAATGAATTGATTTTCTTTTCCGGGGGTCTGGCACAGTCTGAAGTGATCAGAGAAATATTGGAATCCTATATGAAACCGGCGCATATTGTGACACATGAACTGGCTCAGTATACAGGAGCCATTGGTGCAGCAGTATTAGCTTATGAAAAAGCAGGGGGAAAGAAAACATGGAATTAAGAAAAGAGTTACCAGAAGTATTTGAAGAATTTGCAGATGCAAGAAAAAATTCATTTCTGGCAATTAAGAAAATTAAAGATGCAGGAACACCGGTGGTAGGCGTGTTCTGTACCTATTTGCCAAGAGAGATCGCCAATGCCATGGGAGCAGTGGTAGTCGGATTGTGTTCTGTATCGGATGAGACCATTCCGGATGCGGAAAAAGATCTTCCGAGAAATTTATGTCCGTTGATCAAATCCAGCTATGGATTTGCAAAGACAGATAAATGTCCGTTTTTTTATTTTTCAGATTTAGTTGTAGGTGAGACAACCTGTGATGGTAAAAAGAAAATGTATGAGATGCTGGCAGAGTTTAAACCGGTGCATGTGGTACAGCTTCCAAACAGCCAGACAGAGGATGGATATGAATTATATCGTAAAGAATTGATTCGTTTCAAAGAATTACTGGAAGAAAAATTCGAAGTAAAGATCACAGAAGAGGCAATTGCGAAAGAGATTAAAAAGAGAAACGGTATCAACCGTGCACTGACCAGACTGCAGTATACGATGGCACAGGATCCGGCACCGGTTATGGGACTGGATATCATCAATACCGTATATGGATCCGGTTTTCAGATGAACACGGATACACTGGAAGAGACCATTGATGCCGTGACGGATAAGATTGAGAAAGAATATCAGGAAGGAAAAAACATAGGAAAGAAGCCGCGAATTCTGGTGACTGGTTCTCCATCCGGCGGAGCAGCACTGAAAGTCATCCGTGCCATTGAAGAAAATGGCGGCGTAGTTGTCTGTTTTGAAAACTGTACCGGTATGAAGCCGCTGGCAGAAGTGGATGAGGAAAATCCAGATGTATACGATGCACTTTCCAGAAAATATTTAAGTATCGGATGTTCCTGTATGTCTCCGAATAAAGCAAGAATGGAACTTCTTGAGAAACTAATCAAAGACTTTAAGGTAGATGCAGTGGTTGATCTGGTACTTCAGGCCTGTCATACCTACAATGTAGAGACAGCCATGGTGAAAAAGCTGGTAAAAGATAAGATGGGAATTCCATATACCGTTGTTGAGACAGATTATTCCCAGGCAGATGTGGGACAGATTCAGACAAGAATGGCAGCATTTATTGAAATGTTATAACAGATGGGAGATGGATAAATTATGATAACAATTAATGCAATGGGCGATACCTGCCCGATTCCGGTGATTAAGACACAGAATGCCATCAAGGCATTGACAAAAGCAGATGAAGTGGAAGTACTGGTTGATAATGAAGTGGCTGTACAGAATCTGACAAAGCTGGCAGGAAGTATGGGCTGTGGCGTGAAATCAGAAAAAAAGGCAGAAAAAGAATACAGAGTAGTGATTACGGTAAGTGAAGATAAGTTGCCGGAGCAGACAGAAAAAAAAGAATCTGTAAAAGAGTCGGAAGCAGTCTGCATCCCGGATGCAAGAAAGAATACCGTAGTAGTGATTGCATCTGATAAAATGGGGGAAGGTGAAGACGAACTGGGAAAGGTTCTGATAAAAGGTTATATTTATGCCCTGACTCAGCTTGAGACTCTGCCAAAAACCATTTTATTCTACAACAAAGGTGCTTATCTGACCTGCGAAGGATCTGCTTCACTGGAAGATCTGAAATCACTGGAAGCTCAGGGTGTGGAGATTCTTACCTGCGGAACCTGCCTGAATTATTATGGTATCACAGAAAAACTTCAGGTCGGAACGGTAACCAATATGTATGTCATTGCAGAAACTATGGCGAAAGCAGATAAGGTTGTAAAACCTTAACAGGAACGAATATGAGAATAAAAAAACCACAACTGGTGATTACATTTTCCAATACACCAGAAGCAATAAAAATGGAAAAATACTGCCAAGAACATCAGATGCCGGGAAGGCTGATACCCATTCCATCTCAGATTACAGCAGGCTGCGGACTGGCCTGGAAGACGGAGCCGGATATGAAAGAACAATGGATGGAGCAGTTAAAACTGGCAGGACTTTCCTGGGAACAAATGCAAATCATTGACCTGTGAGTCAAAAAGAAGGAGGATATTATGGTTCATGTTATCATTGATGGGATTCCGGTAGAAGTGGAAAAAGGCACGACGATTCTTCATGCAGCGAAAAAAGCAGGAATTGAAATTCCGACACTTTGTTATATCGAAGATCTGATACCGGATGGTTCCTGCCGTTTGTGTGTGGTAGAAGTAAAGAATAATGGCAGAACAAAAATAGACACAGCCTGCACCTTGCAGGTATCCGAAGGGGATGAAATTTTTACCAGATCAGAAAAAGTAAGACAGTCCAGAAAACAGACACTGGATCTTCTGTTATCTGATCATAATGTACATTGTTTCTCCTGTGAAGCCAACGGAGATTGTAAGCTTCAGGAATATGCCTTTGAATATGGACTGGAGACAACCAGCTATGAAGGACAGAAAAGTGGCGGTGAAATTGATGACACCAATAAATTTTTCACCTACGATCCAAGTCTTTGTATTCTCTGTCACAGATGTGTCAATACCTGTAACTACATAGTAGGCAGGGGTGCCATTGAGACAATGGAACGAGGATTTCAATCAGTTATCGGAAACGGGGAAGGTCAGTGGAAAGATGGTATCTGCGAATCCTGCGGAAACTGCGTAGAAGCCTGTCCAACCGGCGCATTGTCTATGAAGCGCAGAAAGAATTATCGTACCTATCAGGTGGAAAAGAAGGTATTAACGACCTGTCCGCATTGTGCGACCGGATGCCAGTATTATCTGTTGGTAAAAGACGGTAAGATTGTAGATACCCAAAGCTATAATGGACCATCCAACAAAGGTCTGCTTTGTGTAAAGGGACGCAGCGGAAGTTTTGATTTTGTACATGATAAAGGCAGAATTACAGATCCGTTGATCAAAAATAAAGAAACCGGTGAATTTGAAAAGGCTACTTGGGATGAAGCGTTGGATCTGGTAGCATCTAAATTCATGGAAATTAAAAAGAAATATGGAACAGAATCACTGGCAGGTTTTGCATGTTCCAGATCACCAAACGAAGATATTTATATGGTACAGAAGATGGTTCGTACCTGCTTTGGTACCAACAATACCGATAATTGTGCCCGTGTATGTCATTCTGCATCAGTTGCCGGTCTGGCTATGACATTAGGTTCTGGCGCTATGACCAATCCAATTGAAGATATTACAAAGAAACCAGATGTGATTATGCTGGTAGGATCCAATCCGGAAGAAGCACATCCGGTAGTTGGAATGCAGATTCGCCAGGCTGTTCAGCGTGGATGCAAACTGATTGTTGTGGATCCGCGAGATATCGGTCTTGCTAAACATGCAGATATTCATTTGAAATTAAAACCAGGTACCAACGTCGCATTTGCCAATGGTATCATGAACGTTATTATTTCTGAAGGTCTGCAGGACGACAAGTTCATTGCAGAAAGAACCGAAGGATATGAAAAGATTAAAGAAATTGTAAAAGATTATACACCGGAACGTGTAGCAGAAATTTGCCATATCGATGCAGAAGAGCTGAAAAAAGCAGCAATCATGTATGCAAAAGCAAAGATGGCTCCTATTATCTATTGTCTGGGCGTTACCGAGCATTCTACAGGAACGGAAGGCGTTATGTCCATGTCAAACATGGCACTGCTGGTTGGCAAACTTGGCAGAGAGGGCTGTGGAGTCAATCCACTTCGTGGACAGAATAACGTGCAAGGTGCCTGTGATATGGGTGCATCCCCAACAGATTTCCCGGGCTATCAGAAGGTGGCAAATCCGGAAGTGGTTGCCAAATTTGAAAAAGCATGGAATACAAAACTGAATCCAAATCCAGGACTGCATGCAACGGATGTATTCCCGGCAGCAATCAGGGGAGATGTGAAAGGTCTTTATATTTACGGTGAAGATCCGGTGGTTACAGATCCGGATACACATCATATTATCAAAGCTTTGGAAAGTCTGGAATTCTTCGTAATTCAGGAACTCTTTATGACAGAGACTGCCCAGTATGCAGATGTGATTCTTCCGGGTGTCAGCTATGCAGAAAAAGAAGGTACCTTTACGAATACCGAACGTCGCGTACAGCGTGTGCGCAAGGCAGTAACGATTCCTGGAAATGCAAGACTGGATACGGATATCATTATCGATCTGATGAATCGTATGGGATATCCACAGCCGCATCTTACATCTGCTCAGATCATGGATGAAATTGCATCTGTGACACCATCCTTTGGAGGCATCAGCCATGCACGTCTGGATAGCGAAGAAGTAGGTGGAAGAGGACTTCAGTGGCCATGTCCGACAAAGGATCATCCGGGTACACCGATCATGCATGTGGGCAAGTTCGCAAGAGGTCTGGGATGGTTTTATCCTGCAGAATATGTGCCTTCTGCGGAACTTCCGGATGAAGAATATCCAATCATCCTTATGACCGGACGAATCCTGTATCATTACACCACAAGAGCGATGACAGGAAAGACTCCAGAGCTGATGGAGATAGAAGGAAAGTCGTTCATTGAAATGAATGAAGAAGATGCAGCAGAACTTGGAATCAAGAATGGTGACAGAGTTCGACTGACATCCAGAAGAGGACAGATTGAATCCACCGCTCGTGTGGGAAATAAAGTATCCAAGGGAGAATCCTGGATGCCGTTCCACTTCCCGGACGGAAATGCAAACTGGCTGACGAATGCAGCACTGGATAAATATGCAAGAATTCCGGAATATAAAGTTTGCGCAATCAGAATTGAGAAAGCATAAATAGATAGTTTAGTTATGATAAGAGATAGCCGTTCCTGTTTTTGGCAGGACGGCTATTTCTGACAAGGGCATTCTTGAATTAAATAAAAACAGGAGAAAAATATCATGATTTATTTGGATAATGCGGCAACCACGATTCATAAACCGGAAGGCGTTGTACAGGCTATGGTACAGGCACTGAGTTCTTTGGGGAATTCAGGAAGAGGAGCACATGAAGCAACATTGGACGCATCCAGAATTATTTATGGAACCAGAGAAAAACTGGCCAGGCTGTTTGGCATCAAAGATCCCATGCGGATTGCATTTACCTGTAATGCCACAGAAAGTCTGAATATTGCCATAAACGGACTTTTTGAAAAAGGAGATCATGTGATCACAACGATGTGTGAACATAATTCCGTTTTACGTCCGTTGTATCGTCTGGAAGAGAATGGGGTCGAACTAAGTATTCTTCCGGCGGATTCCAAAGGCGTACCGATGTATGGAGAACTGGAACAACTGATACAGAAAAATACCAGAGCCATTGTGATCACGCATGCTTCGAATCTGAGTGGAAATGTAACAGATCTGGGCAGGGTATCTGCGATAGCTCAAAAATATAAGCTGCTGCTGGTTGTGGATGCCTCTCAGAGCGCAGGATGTATTCCGATTGATGTAGAGAAAATGGGAATTGATGTGTTGTGTTTTACAGGACATAAAGGTCTGATGGGACCACAGGGAACCGGTGGCATCTATGTACGGGAAGGGCTTGAGATTCGACCGTTAAAAGTAGGAGGAAGCGGCGTGCACAGCTATGACAGAGAGCATCCGAAAGAGATGCCGACTGCACTGGAAGCAGGAACCTTAAATGGAACTGGAATTGCCGGTCTTTTTTCCTCTTTGGATTTTATTCTGGATACAGGGGTGGAAGCTATTCATAAAAAAGAAATGAAACTGGCAAAAAGATTTTTTGATGGAATCAAAGATCTTCCGGAGGTGACTGTTTATGGAGACTGGCAGAACAGTGAGCGTACAGCGATCGTCTCTGTCAATCTGGGAACAGAAGAATCCGGACAGGTCAGTGACTGGTTATGGGAAGATTATGGAATTGCGGTCCGTGCAGGTGCACATTGTGCACCATTGATGCATAAAGCGCTTGGAACAGAAAAACAGGGAGCAGTACGGTTCAGTTTTTCGTATTTCAATACGGAGGAAGAAGTGGATACAGCAATCCAAGCATTAAAAGAAATATTAGAATCATAAAATTGTTCCAAAGAATTGAAAAATCATGTATAATTATTATAACGTTATAAAAGGAAGGTGCATGATATGGCAACGATATTGGACGTAGCAAAAAAAGCTGGTGTTTCACAGGGAACCGTGTCAAACGTATTGAATGGAAAAGGTAATGTAAGCAGCGAAAAGATACGTGCGGTAGAAGAAGCTGCCAGGGAGCTGGGGTACACGATAAATGAACGGGCAAAAATGCTTCGAAAGGGAAGTGGAAACGTAATATGTGTTATTTTGCCTACAATTGAGTTTAAACAATACAGGGAATTATATAACAGTATTAAGTTTTGCGCAGAACAAAAGGGGGTTTTTACCGAACTGCTGATATCAAATGATAATGCGGAAACGGAAATAGAATTGGTGCAGCATGCACAGTCGATCATGGCATTGGGAGTCGTGACGATTTCCTGTTTGAAAAAACATGAGAATCCCTATCAGACAGCCAACTTGAAAAAAGTATGTTTTGTTGAACGCAAACCGTTATTTGCATCAGATTATTATGGATTTAATTATACAAAAGCAGGAAGCGACATGGCAGAAATGATATTAAATAAACAATATCGTGACGTTATTGTGGTGACAGGCCGGGAGTCGTTTTCAAATGAATCAGAATATCTTCAGGGATTCAAGAAAGTTATGAATCAGGAGAATGGATGCTTTTGTAATGTGGAGTATATATCAACGGATTTATTTCGGATCTCTAACTCCATGTTACATGTGATTTCCATGGGACGAAAGATTGACAGTATTGTAGTTAGCAACGCCGGATACGCAGAAAGAATTATAGAACTTGTGAAAACATTTATTCCGGATCACAAAATTGATGTATATTCAATGGCTCAGATCACTTCGCTTCCGGATCATGAGTTTATCAGTTATGAATTGAACTATTCCAGATTGGGGAAGGAAATTGCAGAAAAACTGATAGACACAGATGAAGAAACATTTGTAGATGAACAGCATATTTTTGAAAATGATGGCATCAGAAAATGGGGAGATGAGAAACGGAAAAAAGATACTTCAAAAACAATCAATGTGTTGGCGCTGGATGGACCGGAGGCTGTAATCATTCAGAATCTGGCGAGATTATATACGAATCACACTGGGATCAATGTCAAAGTTGCAATTTTTTCATACGAAGATATTTATACACAATTTTTAAATGCGGAAGTATTGGATTTGTATGATGTCATCCGAATTGATGTAAATTGGCTTTCCTGGTTTGCGGGGCGGCTTTTAATGCCGCTTGAGGAAATAGATGCTGATATTACAGATGTTTTTAAAGAGTATATTCCGGCTTTGCTGGATAAATATGCTTATATCAGAGGCAAAGTATATGCTCTACCGATTACGCCTAGTGTACAGCTGCTGTTTTACAGGAAAGATCTGTTTGAAAATACAGGAATCAAGCGTCTGTATCAGGAAAAATATAAAGAAGAATTAAAAATACCGGATTCATTTGAAAAATACAATCAAATAGCTGAATTTTTTACGAATTTAGATAGTGCAGAATACAATGTAAAGTATGGGGCAAGCGTTACATTGGGGAATTTCGGCGTGGCTGCATCAGAGTTTCTGGCACGATTTTTCAGTTATAAAGAGCATTTGTATGATGAAAATGGAAAAATAATTATAAACAATGAGTACGGGAAGAAAGCCATGCAGGAATTAATTGATGGGTATAAAAATTCATCAGGTAAAGAATCCAGATGGTGGACAACAACTGCAAAAGAATTTTCGGACGGACAGACGGCAATGATGATCACATTTAGTAATTTTGCATCTGAGATATTGGGAGTGCAATCGAAAATAGCAGATAAAGTAGGATGTGCAATGGTTCCGGGAGGGAATCCGATATATGGAGGAGGATCTCTGGGCATATCAAAGAACAGCAAGCATAAAAAAGAAGCGATGGAATTTATAAAATGGCTTACGCGGGAACCGGTCTCTTCGGCGATGGCGGCGCTTGGCAGCGTCTCTCCCTGCCGGAAAACCTATGACAGGTACGATATTATCCGATCATTTCCGTGGTTGGAATTGTCAAAAGAATGCTTTCAGCTTTCCAGGACAAAAAGAACGAGGGATGAGGGAAGCAGTTTTGACGAAAAGAAGTTTGTAAATATTGTTGGAGCGGCGGTAAAAGAAACAGTTATGGAGATTTCGGATATCGATGTTGCACTTGAAAGAGCGCAGATGCTTATTGACATGGAATTTAATAATGAATCAGAATGAAATGAAAAAAACTGTACAAAAAACACAAAATAAAACTGTTTACAACTTACAAAATATGAAAAATGATGAAAAATGAGATTGACACGATTCAAAACTAATGTTATATATTAGATATAAAGAAAAACACATGAAACGTTATAAAAAACAGGAGGGAGTTTTCATGAAAAAGAAATTATTAGCAGCATTAGTTGGTGCAATGGCATTAACAATGGGAGGACCTGTATCAGCAGATGAGGTGATCGATCTTACGTTATTCTTTCCGGTAAACGTAGGTGGAGATGCAGCAAATCTGATCGATGAGATGACAGCAGAATATAATGAGCAGAATCCGGATGTAAATGTAACAGCTGTTTATACTGGAAACTATGACGATACAGTAACTGCAATTCAGACAGCATTACAGGGCGGAAGCGATACAAAGCCAGATTTATTCGTATCATTAGCTACCCAGCGTTTTACAATGGATTATACAGGAATGGCAATGAAATTAGATGATATCATTGCTGCTGATCCGGAAGGACAGGATTTTATAGATGATTTTATAGATGGATTTATGCTGGATTCTTATGTAGAAGATGGCTCAATCATTTCCATCCCATTCCAGAGATCTACAGAAGTATTATTCTACAACAAAGATGCATTTGCTGAAGTAGGACTTGATCCGGAAGCACCGCCAACAACATGGGATGAGCTGGTTGATTATGCTGTGAAATTAACAAATGATGACAGATACGGAGTAGGAATCGCATTGAACTCAGGTTCAGCACAGTGGACATTCACAGGATTCTCACTGCAGAACTGTACAAATGAGTATGGTTTAATGAATCCAAACGGAAAAGAAGTATACTTTGATACACCAGAAAACGTTGAAGCACTTCAGTTCTGGCTGGATCTTCAGAACGAGTATAAATGTATGGCACCTGGTATTGTGCAGTGGACAGATCTTCCTACACAGTTCTTAAGTGGTCAGGTTGCAATGATCTATCATACAACAGGAAACCTTGCAAATATCAAAGAAAATGCAACATTTGATTTTGGTGTTGCTTTCCAGCCACAGAGTAAACAGTACGGAGCTCCGACAGGTGGTGGAAACTTCTATATTACATCTGGTATTTCTGAAGAACGTCAGCAGGCAGCATGGGATTTCATTAAATTTATGTGTTCTACAGAAAATGCTACAAAATGGTCTATTAATACCGGATACGTGGCAACAAGAAACAGCTGCTATGAGACAGATGAATTAAAAGAGTACTATGAATCTTATCCGGCTGCTAAAATAGCATACGAACAGCTTGAATATGCGCAGCCAGAACTTACTACTTACAATGCTGCTGAAATATGGAGAATTTTAAATGATAATATTCAGGCGGCTGTGACAGGAGAGCTTACCGCAGAAGAAGCAATGGCTGCTGCACAGGAACAGGCAGACGATGTTTTATACGATTTCCAATAGAAGAGAATAGTAAGATAGAAAAGGGGTTCTCTTGTGGAACCCCTTTTATTAATGAAATGACGAAAGGGAGAATAATATGAACCAATCTTCATCTGTAAAAAGAAGAACGAGACGTGAAGCGTTTCTGGGATGGCTGCTTCTGGCTCCTGCATTAATAATTATGATTATATTTACGGTATATCCTGTGATTCGAAGCCTGGTTTTGTCTTTTACAAAATATAATATGGGAATGGCAGCACCGGAATTTGTCGGGATAGAAAATTATGCGCGTCTTGCATCTCAGGATCTGTTTTGGAAAGTAATGGGAAATACCATATTTTTTGCTTTGATTACAGTAATTCCAAGTATGATAATCGGCTTGGGACTTGCGATGTTAGTAAACAGAAAAGGAAAACATATCGGATTTATCAGAACAACATTCTTTTATCCGTCTGTTATGCCAATGATCGCAATTGCAAGTATCTGGCTCTTTATCTATATGGCAAATAATGGATTATTTGACCAGCTGTTACAGCGCTTTGGTTTCCCGGCAATGAACGTTTTATCAAATAAAAAGACGGTATTGCCATCCATGGCAGTTATGTATGTCTGGAGAGAAGCAGGTTATCTGATGATATTTTTCCTTTCAGGACTCCAGAGTATCAATCAGGATGTACTGGAAGCAGCATCGATTGATGGCGCAACAGGCTGGGCAACATTCAGACACATTACGGTACCGCTGCTTGCTCCGACTACCTTGTTTGTCTCTACCATTGCCTTTACAAACTGTTTTAAATTAGCGGATCAGGTTATCATTATGACAGAAGGTGCTCCGAATAATGCTTCTACTTTATTGCTGTATTACATTTATCAGCAGGGATTTACAAATATGAGGTATGGTTTGTCCTCAGCACTGACGATTATTATGCTGTTACTGTTGTTGGTTGTTTCCTTACCTAGATTCTTTAGTCAGGATAAAAAGATTCATTATTCATAGAGGGAGGTCTTAACAATGACAGCAGGAGAAAAGAATACAAATTTTTCATTGGGAAAGACATTATTGACTGTTTTTTCAATTGTATTAGGTTTGATATGGCTTGCACCATTGGTATGGATGCTTGGAACGGCATTTAGTGTTCCTAGTTTTAATATGTCTTTTTTACCAACCGGAGCATTTACACTTGACAATTTTAAATATGTCTGGAATGCAGTTCCATTTGCACAATATTATAGAAATACCATTGTGCTGGTAGTAGTTACATTTGTTATTCAGTTTATTACATCAACATTGGCAGCTTATTCACTGGCGTTTATGAATTATCGTGGCAAGAGCATTGTAATGTTAATCATTTTCATGCAGATTATCATTCCAAATGATGTATTGATTATTCCAAACTTTATGACATTGTCAGATATCGGACTGATTGATACAAAAATTGGTATTATGCTTCCGTTCTTAGGAAGTGCAACTGCCATCTTTTTGCTTCGCCAGCATTTTAAAACAGTTCCAAAAGCTTTTGGTGAAGCGGCACGTATTGATGGTGCCAATTTATGGCAGATCATCTGGAAGGTATATATGCCATGTGCAAAACCGGCATACATGTCTTTTGCAATTATTTCAGTCAGCTATCACTGGAATAATTATCTGTGGCCATTGATTGTTACACAGTCACCAAAAAATCGACCGTTAACAGTCGGATTGGCAATTTTTGCAAAATCAAAAGAAGCCGATATGCAGTGGGCGAATGTCTGTGCTGCGACAGCTATCATTATTGCACCATTGATGATCGCATTCCTGCTCATGCAGAAACAATTTATGAATAGTATTGTAAGTGCGGGGGTAAAGGAGTAGGATACGATGTTTGAATTATCTTTTTTAGGAAAAGGTGCAGCTTATTTTCCACAGTATGGAAATACAAATGCATGGTTTGAATACGAAGGAGATTTGTATTGCCTTGACTGTGGAGAAGAAGCATATGGGAAATTAGCAAAAACTTTAGATATAGGAAAATATACAAATATATATGTTTTATTAACGCATTTGCATGCGGACCATTCCGGATCTCTGGCTTCTTTGTGTTCATATGTATATTTTGTATTACATAAAAAAGTGACAATTATCCATCCGGAGGACAAAGTAGTGACCTTATTAGAGTGCCAGGGCATAAAACGTGATCAGTACCAGCTGTTAAGAGAACTGCCGGCGGATAAAGCTATTAAGGTGGAATTTAAAGAAGTTCAGCATGCAGATGATATGAAGGCATATGGTATGATATTAAGTAGTCCTGATGAGAAAATATACTACAGTGGTGATGCAGCTTACTTATTAGAAGAGATTGCGATGGATTATTTAAGTGGAAAGATTTCACGTATATATCATGATACTTCCAGTAAAGAGAGTACATCACATTGTTATTACAAAAGACTGGAAAAACAGATTCCTGTGGAAAATAGAAAGCATGTGTATTGTATGCACCTGGATGGAGAATATGATGAGATGCTTAAGGAAAGAGGCTTTTCCGTTGTGGAAGTAGGATAAGGTATCAAAAGGAGTAGAACAGGATTCTGCTCCTTAATTCTTTTTATGGGGGTAAGAAGATGGCTTTAGATTGGATTAAATTTGGAGAAACATTGACGGTAGAAATGGTGTTGTATCGTATGATGGCGGCGGTAATTCTCGGCGCAATTATAGGAATTGACCGTGAAGTGAAAAACAGACCTGCCGGAATGAGGACTTATGTACTTGTGTGTGTGGGAGCAACGCTGATCGCACTTGTCGAGCAGCAGACGATATATTATGTTTCGCATCTGGAAAATCCACAAATAAAGATGAGTATAGGCAGAATTACGGCTACGATTGTTTCGGGAGTGAGTTTTCTTGGCGCGGGGACGATTGTAAGGTCAGAACGGAAAATCAAAGGACTTACCACGGCAGCATCATTGTGGTGTACAGCATGTCTTGGTGTGGCAATAGGGGCTGGTTATGTGACAATGGCATTAATTTCCGGTATCATTGTGATTGTTGTGCTGAAATTCTTACAAAAAGTAATTCCGATTAATACATATAAAAAGCTGGAAGTCCAGTTTATACATCGCACAGAAACTTTGAATTATTTGCATCATTATTTTGAAGAAATGAATGTGGTAATTCTGGATGTTGATTTTCATGCAGAGGTAGTAAAAACTGGAAATACCATCTATACAAATATTTATTCTCTGAGTTTAAAGGATAAAAAAGGTTATACTGAAATAATCGGCGCTTTGTCTGAATATCCGAATGTCATGGCTGTGCGGACCACAAATGTGTAGAGCAAAGCTGCCTGAAGAAAAGAGGTAGAAAAATGTATAAAAAATTAATAGAGAAAGTAAAAACAATTGTTTATGAGGCGGCAGGCATTATTGATGATATAAAAAAACCGCGGGTGAATGAAAAAGGGATAAATGACTTTGTTACAGAAGTTGATATAAAAATCAGTCAGTTTTTGTGCGATAAATTGCCGATGCTGGTAAAAGAGTCTGTGGCACTTTCGGAAGAAGGAAGTATTGTCAATCCTGAAAAGGGTTATTATTGGGTGATTGATCCGATCGATGGAACCAGCAATTTTATTTATGGGATTCCGGATTATGGGATTTCTGTTGCGCTGCTAAAAAACGGGAAACCGGTGTTAGGTGTAGTATATGCACCAAAAAAGCAGGAAATGTATTATGCGGCAGAAGGATTGGGAGCTTTTTGTAATGGAAAGCCGATACAGGTTTGCAAAGATGAGCATATTAAATCAACACTGATTCTTTCAGAAACAAATCCGTATAGTGACAGAGAAACCAATATGTATACGGCTGTATTTAGTGAGTTGTTTAAAGATTGTATAGATTATAGAATCACAGGATCTGCGGCATTGGACTGCTGTTATATTGCATGCGGCAGAGGAGGTGTATTTGTTTCTGAAAACCTCAAACCATGGGATTATGCGGCAGGCGTGATCATCATTCAAGAGGCAGGAGGAGCTATGACACAGTGGGACGGAGAGGGACTGCGTTATTTTGGCGGCAGTACATTTCTGGCCACAAATGGACAATTGCATAAAGAAGTACTGGAGAGAATAAAAGAAGCATATGCGAAGAAGAGGCGTTGATTAGGGCAATTTATGAAAGTTGTGTTTTTGTTGGCAATATGTTACAATTACCCCATATATATTTATAACTTTTCTAGACAGAAAGTAAAAGGAGAACGTCATGAAGTGTATTAAAACAACGGATGCGGTAGGACATGTACTGTGCCATGATATTACCAGAATTGTGAAGGATGTGGTAAAGGATACAGCCTTTCGTAAAGGACATATTGTACAGGAAGAGGATATTCCGGTTTTATTATCTCTGGGAAAAGACCATCTTTATGTGTGGGAGAAGGACGAAAATACTCTGCATGAAAATGAAGCGGCGCAGATTCTGTGTGATGTGTGCATCAATGAGAATATGCATCCAACAGATGTAAAAGAAGGAAAAATTGAGTTGATTGCAGATTGTGACGGGGTATTTCAGGTAGATGTACAAAGACTGGATGCCATCAATGAGATCGATGAGATTATGATTGCTACCCGCCATACGAATTTTCCGGTGAAAAAAGGTGATCGTCTTTTGGGAACCCGCGTGATTCCGCTGGTGATTGCAAAAGAAAAAATGGAAAAGGTAAAGGCGACTGCCGGAGAGACGCCGCTGGTTTCACTGACTCCATATAAGAAGAGAAAAGTTGGTATTGTAACCACCGGAAATGAAGTATTTTATGGAAGAATTAAAGATACGTTTACACCAGTCATTGTTGAAAAAATGAAATCTTACGGTGCTGAAATTCACGGACATATTCTCTGCAATGATGATATGGAAAAAATCACTGCCGCTATTATGAAATTAAAAGAAGAAGGGGCAGATCTGATTGTCTGTACCGGTGGTATGAGCGTTGATCCGGATGATAAGACACCAGGCGCGATCAAAAATACAGGAGCGAGAATCGTGTCTTATGGTGCACCGGTACTTCCGGGAGCGATGTTCCTGTTATCTTACCTGGAGGATGGTACACCACTGATGGGACTTCCTGGATGCGTGATGTATGCAAAAGCAACCATCTTTGATCTTGTACTGCCACGTATTATTGCAGGCATAGAAGTGACGAAAAAAGATCTGGCACATATGGGAAATGGCGGCTTTTGCCTGGGATGTAAAGAATGTCACTACCCAAATTGCAGCTTTGGAAAAGGTGTATAGGGGGACGATGATGGAAAACTTTACCGTAGAGCAGGCGCTGGAAGCATTGCTTGGACATGCAGAAGCAATAGAAGAGACGGAGTATGTGACACTTTTTCAGGCACGGGGCAGAGTGCTGGCTGAGGATATGAAAGCGGGATTTGACAACCCGCCATTTGACAGATCTCCGATTGACGGTTACGCCTGTAAGGCTGAAGATCTGACAGATGCATCAAAGGAATATCCGGTGCAATTGAAAGTTCTGGAGGAAATTGATGCAGGTCAGTACTCTCGAATTACTGTGGAGAAAGGACAGGCAGTTCGGATTATGACTGGAGCAGCGATTCCGAGAGGGTGTGACTGCTGTGTCCGCCAGGAAGATACCGATTATGGAGAAGATGTGGTAAAGATCTACTCTCCTGTAAAGCAGTGGCAGAATTACTGCTATCAGGGAGAGGATTTTAAAAATGGAACGGTACTTTTGACAAAAGGAACAAAAATAGGATTTATTGAAGCTGGAATTCTGGCCAGTATGGGAAAAACAAAAATTCTGGTTTATCGTCGTGCGAAGGTGGCAATTCTGACCACAGGAGATGAAGTAATTGAACCGGGAAAGCCATTGATTCCCGGGAAAATTTACGACTGCAATCAGAGTCTCCTTGCCGCACGGATAGAAGAATTTGGCGCAGATCTGGTAGAAGTGACATCCATCGAGGATCGCCCACAGGCTATGACAGAGGCTATTTTGAGAATTGCACCATCTGTGGATCTGATCGTTACCACCGGAGCTGTGTCAGTAGGGAAAAAAGATATTATGCATGAGGCTTTGGAAAAAGCAGAGGCTAAGCGTATTTTCTGGCATATTCAGATGAAGCCTGGTATGCCGACTCTGTTTTCCGTATATCAGGATACACCGATTATCAGTTTGTCAGGGAATCCATTTGGCGTGGCTGTGAGTGTGGATCTGCTGATTCGTCCGGTTCTGCAGAAAATGATGCAGGATGAGACATTAAAAACAACCAGAAAAAAATGCGTTCTGAAAAATGATTTTTGCAAAAAGATCCGTGGACGCAGATATATCCGGGCTGTAGCAGAAGGCGATACGGTTACAATTCCGTCCGGATTACATTCAAATGGTGTATTATCAACGATGGCAGGCTGTAATTGTCTGATTGAAATGCAGGAAGGAAAGTCCGGAACGAAGGCAGGGGAACTGGCAGAAGTGATTTTACTATGAGACAGAAAAAACAACGGATTCTGGCAGTAAGCGGAGTGAAAAATTCCGGAAAGACAACTTTGATTACGAAGCTTTTGCCAGAATTAAAAAAAAGAGGATTGGAAGTGGCGGTTATTAAGCATGACGGTCATGATTTCCAGGCAGATGTGCCGGATACTGACAGTTGGAAATACGCTCAGGCCGGGGCTTACGGTACCTGTGTATTTTCCGAACAGAAACATATGGTAATTAAATATATGCCAGTACCATCAGCAGAAAAACTGATACAGACATTTCCGGAAGCGGATGTAATATTGCTGGAAGGATTTAAGTATTCAGAATATCCGAAGATCGAGGTGGTTCGAAGAATGAATTCTTCGACATCAGTATGTGATCCGTCGTATTTGTGGGGGATTGTGACAGATTACAGACCGGAAGAACTGGGAGAGATGTTATCTGGTATTCCATTTTTTGGTTTGGAAGAAACAGGCAGACTGACAGATTATATTATGGAGAAATGGAGTAAATAAAATATGAATGTAGGAGCAGTGATTGTGGCTGCGCAGGATCTGACCCAGGATAAAATGGGAAATGAAGAACTGGAAACCTTTCTTCCTATGCTGTCTTTAGAAGGAACGACGGTAATCAAAAGAGAAATTCATATACTCCGAAAGGCAGAAATATCACCGATTATTGTAGTTGGAGGTTATCAGGCCGCAGTGCTGAAAAACCATATCTGCCATAATGGTGTGATCTTTGTAGAAGACCAGGAGTATAACAGGCATGATTGGATGGCGTCGGCGCAGGTGGGTATAAAGACAGCCAGGGAACAGCTCTGTGATAGTGTGCTTGTGATTCCGGTGGAATGTCCTGCATTTAAATTAGAAACCATAGGGAGACTGATGGAATGCAGCGAGAATACGATTTTATCTTATGATCACACTCCTGGAAAAATACGGTTACAGATGTGTTGGGCGTCGGAGAAAGAATGCTTGTTAGATGTGAACGACGATGGAATTCTGTATGATATCACGGAGACTGCTCAGCTGGAAAAAGTAAGAACTTATGTTCGCCAGATTCGTGATTCCAGAGCTTTAAGTTTGAAAACAAAACTTGTATTATCTAAGACAGAGGATTTTTTCGGACCGGGTTTGTTTCATCTGCTTCAATTTATCGATGAGACGGGATCGATACAGGCGGCGGCAAAGCATATGGGAATGTCCTATTCCAAATGCTGGAAATTGCTGAATCGTGCGGAAGAACAGATGGGTTTCCAGTTTTTGAACCGTTATAATGGAGGGCGCCATGGCGGGAATTCTACGATTACCGAAGAAGGAAGAGAATTCATGAATCGCTATCATGCCATGCTGGAAGATATCAAACGGATTAGTCAGAATTTCTTTGATATATATTTTCAGGATTATCAATAAAAAAACGCATCCCTGTTAGTGAAATATTGACATTTTTTACTAACGGGGATATAATTTTAGCAATCGAGTATTTTTGTAAAAAATAACGAGAAGGAGGAATGTAATATGAATACTTGGAAGAAAGCAGAAGCATTATTATTAACAGGAGTATTTGTATCTGGGATGTGCATGGGAGTATCAGCGGAAGAACAGACAGATGTGGTGGTATTTGCAGCAGCATCTATGACAGAGACATTGACAGAAATTCAGGAAATGTATAAAGAGGTTGAGCCAAATGTGAATCTGGTATTTACATTCGATTCTTCAGGAACATTAAAGACACAGATTGAAGAAGGTGCAGACTGCGATCTGTTTATTTCAGCAGCTCAGAAGCAGATGAATCAGCTGGATATCACAGCAGATCCTTCTGTAAATGAAAAGGGGCTGGATTTTGTCGATGATGCAACCAGAATAAATTTGCTGGAAAATAAAGTCGTATTAGCAGTACCGGAAGATAATCCGGCAGATATTCAGTCCTTTGAAGATCTGGGAACAGATAAACTGAATTTACTTTGCCTTGGAAATGAAGATGTACCGGTGGGCGCATATTCTGAAGAGATTCTGACAAATCTGGGTATTCTGGATCAGCTGGAAGCGGATAAAAAGATTACCTATGGTTCTAATGTAAAAGAAGTAACTACACAGATCAGTGAAGGCAGCGTGGATGCAGGCATTATCTATGCAACAGATGCATATTCTGCAGGACTTACCGTTGTAGATCTGGCTGACAGTGATCTTTGCAAACAGGTTATCTATCCAGCAGCAGTTTTAAAGACAGCAGAACATCCGGATGAAGCAAAAGCATTTCTGGATTATCTGACGACAGATGCGTGTGCTGAAGTGTTTGA
Organism: uncultured Marvinbryantia sp.; assembly: GCA_934373455.1. Taxonomy (GTDB): domain Bacteria; phylum Bacillota; class Clostridia; order Lachnospirales; family Lachnospiraceae; genus Marvinbryantia. The sequence continues at coordinate 5,259 of CAKRON010000021.1, read as the reverse complement.
GGGCGTTGGATTTACTATGGTTGAGGCAGAATAATGGACTGGTTTCCGCTGTATAATTCACTTCGTATTGCAGTGATTTCCAGTGTACTGGTATTTTTCACCGGAATCTTTGCAGCATACTATATTGCAAAGCTGCATCCGGCAATCAAAGGCGTGCTGGATGTAATTTTAACTCTGCCAATGGTATTGCCACCCACAGTAGTAGGATATTTTATCCTGCTGCTGTTGGGTTCTAAGAGACCATTTGGAATCTGGTTTTATAACATGTTTGGAACAAAACTGGTTATGAACTGGTATTCCGGAATCTTTGCAGCTACCATTGTGGCATTTCCATTGATGTACCGGACAGCCCGTGGAGCATTTGAAAGTTTTGATGAAACATTGGGTTATTCCGGACAGACACTGGGACTTTCTAATAGTTATATTTTCTGGAGAATTCGTATGCCGGCCTGTCGTCAGGGCATATTGGCAGGAACTGTTCTTGCCTTTGCAAGAGCGCTGGGCGAGTACGGTGCGACAAGTATGGTGGCGGGCTATACGCCTGGTAAGACAGCAACGATTTCTACTACGGTATATCAATTATGGAGAACCAATGACGATTTGCTGGCATTTAAATGGGTCATGGTAAATATCGCCATATCAGCCGTTGTACTTTTGACTGTGAATATGCTGGAAAAGAAAAATACAGCCGTGAAAAGGCGGACATGACGAGGTACAGAAGAAATGGGACTTTATGTAAAAATAAAAAAGGATTTCGGAGGCTTCGTTTTGGACTCAGAATTTGAGGCAGATGCAGAAGTGTTAGGAATACTGGGAGAGTCCGGCTGTGGGAAAAGTATGACACTTCGCTGTATTGCGGGAGTAGTGACACCGGATGAAGGCAGGATTGAATTGGATGGAACGGTCTTTTTTGACAGTGAGAAAAAGATCAACCTGAAACCTCAGGAACGTCATATTGGATTGTTATTCCAGAATTACGCATTATTTCCAAATATGAATGTGATACAGAATCTTCAGGCAGGGATTCGAGGACAGAAGCTGGGAAAAGAAGAACAGCAGAAGAGAATTAAAGAGATGATGGAGAAGTTTTGTCTGCAGGGATTGGAACGCCATAAACCATCTCAACTGTCCGGAGGACAGCAGCAGAGAGTGGCACTGGCCAGAATTCTGTTGACAAGACCCAGACTTTTGATGCTGGACGAGCCGTTTGCGGCGCTGGATGAGTTCTTACGCTGGAAATTAGAACTGGAATTGGAAGATGTGCTGAAAGAGTTTGATGCAACGACACTTTTTGTATCCCATAACCGAGACGAGATTTATCGTGTTTGCGATCGCGTATGTGTCATGAACAGAGGAATGTCCAGTGAGCCGGTACCGATAAAAGAATTGTTTACAGCACCGGCATCCAGAGAAGCAGCATACCTTTCAGGATGCAAAAATTTCTCGGATGCGGCAGTGACAGAGAATGGTGAAGTCATGGCTCTGGACTGGGGGATTGTTTTAAAGTGTGATACTGCCGGAAAAGAAGATGCCAGCAGTGTAGGAGTGCGAAGTCACTTTATACATCCGGTACTTCCGGAAGCAGGTGGCATATCGAAAAACATATTTCCATGTAAAGTGGAAAGAGTGATAGAGGACGTGTTTTCGTATATCTTGATCGTATCTACGAAAGAAGAAGCCAGGATTCGTGTAGATGTGGCGAAAGAACAATGGCAGCAGTACCAAAAGCATATTTCAGGAAATGAGATGTGGATTGGGATAGATGAAAAAGATGTGATGTTATTAAAATAAATGAAAGAATCACCGTATCAAGGTTGAGAAAATCTTTGATACGGTGATTTTGCGTGAAAAATAATAATAAGCTTTAAATATCCAGTTCCGGTGGTTCGTCCAGATGTTCAGAAACATATTTTCCATTTTTCTTCCGTTGTCTTACACATTCTGTAAGCAAATATTCGATCTGTCCGTTGACAGAGCGGAAGTCATCCTCTGCCCAGGCAGCAATGGCATCATATAATTTGGCAGAGAGACGCAGGGGAACCTGTTTCTTTTTGTTATCTTTTTCAGTCATTAATATAAGCTTCCTGAATTTACGACAGGCTGGGCATCGTGATTGCCGCAGAGAACCACGAGAAGATTGGATACCATGGCTGCCTTGCGTTCTTCATCCAGTTCTACCACACCTTTTTCATTTAGCTGTTCTAATGCCATTTCTACCATTCCCACAGCACCGTCTACGATCATTTTTCTTGCATCAATGATGGCAGAAGCCTGTTGTCTCTGGAGCATAACTGCAGCAATTTCCGGAGCATAGGCAAGATATGTGATGCGGGCTTCGATGATTTCAAGACCGGCATCGGAGACTTTTTCCTGAATTTCACTTCGGATCCGGGATGCAACAATATCACTGGAACCGCGAAGGCTGCCTTCATCTGCAATACCGTCGCCGGTAGTATCGACATCTGGTGCGGTGTCATAAGGATACAGACGCACGATGTTGCGCAGGGCACTGTCACATTGAAGGGATAGATATTCTTTGTAATTATCTACGTGAAAAACTGCCTTTGCTGTATCAACTACGCGCCAGGTAACTGCAATGCCGATTTCCACCGGATTGCCCAGACAGTCGTTGATCTTCTGACGGGAATTATTCAAAGTCATGATTTTCAGAGAAACTTTCTTGTTGTCCAGTGACATCTGAGAAGAACCTGTCCCGTTTAAGAAGATGCCGGAAAGCGATTTGGAAGAATTCGTATCTACGTCGCCGCTCTGGCTCAATCGTGTTTTGGAGGCTGGATTTACGCTGACACAGAACGGATTCACAAAATAAAATCCAGGATCTTTTAAGGTGCCGATGTAATTACCAAAGAGGGTCAGAACCAGGGCTTCCTGAGGTTTTAATATCTTTAGTCCCAGGAAAAAAATCCAGCCAAGAGACATCCAGGCAATACAAAGTACCATGCCGCTTACAGAAAGTACAGAAATATTGCCTTTGTCAAAAGCAATGCCGCATCCGACACATCCGCCGATAGAAGCTGCATAGAGCAGAACAGTCAGGAACAGTACCAGCATGCCATTCTTATTTGTTGATAAAATTTTTTCCGTCATAATGATTTCCTCCCATATTCTTACAAAATTATTTGATATCAAAATGATATCACTTCAATATGCGAATGTCAATCACAGTTTGGAAGAAACATTATGTAGTAAATACTTTCATTCGATCACGTCTTGCTGCACAGATCAGGGTCAGGTCATATTTTTTCGCAAGTTCAATTGCCTCAGAAGTAGGAGAAGCCTTGCTGGAGAGAACCGGAATCCCTGCATGGATTGCCTTTAAAGTCATATCAGTAGGTATTCGACCGCTGGAATATACCATACATTGATGCAGGTCAATATTGTGCCGCAGAGCGTATCCGATCACTTTATCCAAAGCATTATGTCGTCCGATATCTTCGCAGGAAAAAAGAATGTGTTCTTTTTGAGCGAGAATACAGCTATGTGTGGCAAAAGTAATGCCATGGAGCGGAGAACCATCTGCAAACGCATCTGCCATATGAAAGATCCATTCTGGTTTCCAGAAAATCGGTGTGAGCGACTGCGGTTCTTGGGCTGTGACAAAGTAATCATTTAAAATGTGATTGCCGGTACAGCAGGTAGGGGTCACTTCTACAAAGGAACCGGATGAGGATTGTGCACTGCGTGCCGGCTTCTTTAAATAGACTTTTGCACGTTTTCCATATTCGCAGATATAGATATGATCTACATCTGTGGAAGATGTGATGATTTGTTCTGTCAATAGTCTTCCAAGAACCAGTTCGGTCAGATGCTGGGGCAGACAAACAAGTTTCATGGTCAGATGCTCATTTATGTAGACATCCATCATATGTTCGTTCAATATTTCTTCTTGTTCTGTATGGGATTCTCCATTTCTTCCGATATATTGATATGTTTTTGTCTCTAATAGAGACAGATTTTGGTATTGTTCGTTAATATACATAATTTCTCCAATCGAAAAAACAATTCTTTTATTCATGTTTACTATGTGGTATGATAGACATAGTATAACAAACATCTCTTTGTTTCGAAAGAGCGAATTGAGGGATGAAGGAGGAAATAATAATGGGAAAGATTATGGCGGTAAATATCAGTGAGAAGAAAGGTACACAGAAAAAGAATGTACATAGTGCCAGACTGATTGAAGAATTTGGAATCGAGAAGGACGCCCATGCCGGCAAGTGGCATCGCCAGGTGAGTCTTCTTTCTTATGAAAAAATAGAAGAATTCAAGGCAAAGGGAGCACCGATCGAAGACGGAGCATTTGGAGAAAACCTGATTGTAAGCGGATACGATCTGAAGGCATTGCCGGTTGGCACCAGACTTCGCAGCGGAGAAGTATTATTAGAAGTGACACAGATTGGGAAAAAATGTCATAGTGGATGTGAAATTTATAAAATTATGGGTGACTGTATTATGCCAAGAGAAGGTATCTTTACCAGAGTACTTCATGGTGGCGTATTGACAGAAGGCGATGAAATTGTGATAGAGAAGGCAGCAGGTGAGGCAGATGGAGAATAAGCTGAATCATTTTGATCAGAAGGGTAACGCTGTTATGGTGGATGTGTCCGGAAAGATACCGACATCCAGAACAGCAGTAGCAAAAGGCAAGATTCGTGTCTGTCAGGCTGTGATGGATGCAGTGAAACAGGGGACTGTGAAAAAAGGAGATGTACTTGGAGTAGCAAGAGTGGCTGGCATTATGGCGGTAAAACAGACATCTCATCTGATTCCGATGTGTCATCCGCTGATGATTCAGAAGTGTTCGGTAGATTTTGAACTGGATGAAGAAAATCTTGAAATTACGGCAATCTGTACAGCCAAAACGGAAGGTCAGACCGGTGTGGAGATGGAAGCACTTACCGGTGTGAATGTAGCGCTTTTGACAATTTATGACATGTGCAAGGCGATTGACAAGTCTATGGAGCTGACGGAAATTCATCTGGTAGAAAAAAGCGGAGGAAAAAGCGGGTTATATCGAAACCCGAAGGAATAGTATGAAGGATAGATTTGGAAGAGAGATTGAATATCTGCGGATATCCATTACAGATCGATGTAATCTCAGGTGCGTCTATTGTATGCCGGAAAATGGAGTTGTGCAGATCTCGCATGAAGAAATTCTGACTTATGATGAGATTACCAGAATCAGCAGATGTATGACTGGTTTAGGTATACGTAAGATCAAACTGACCGGAGGAGAAC
>CAKRON010000020.1 GCA_934373455.1 uncultured Marvinbryantia sp. | reverse complement strand
CACTAAAAGAGAAAGGGTTTGATGTAGACATACATGCAATCACAATAGAAGAGGCAAAAAGGTCTATCTTACATGCATTTGGAGTAGAAGAACGGAGGGAAAGCCATGATTAGAGATATTACGATCGGTCAGTATTATCCTGCTGATTCCGCAATTCACCGTTTGGATCCGAGAACAAAGCTGGTATGGACACTGGTATATATATTTTCTTTGTTTTTATTTCGTTCCTTTGCATCTTATGCAGTGGCTACGATTCTTTTGATTACTGTAATCAAAATATCCAAAGTACCATTTAAATTTATGGTAAAAGGTATGAAGGCAGTGGTGATACTTCTGCTGATTACGGTGTTGTTTAATTTATTTCTGATTCCGGGAACGACACTGATACAGATTTGGAAATTAAGAATCACATATGAAGGATTAAACACAGCAGTATTTATGGCATTGCGTCTGACTTATCTGATCATTGGATCATCGGTGATGACTCTGACAACTACGCCAAATCAGCTGACAGACGGAATGGAAAAGGGGCTTGCGCCTTTTAATAAAATTCATGTACCGGTGCACGATGTGGCGATGATGATGTCGATTGCATTGCGCTTTATTCCAATATTGCTGGAAGAAACAGATAAAATTATGAAGGCACAGATGGCAAGAGGGGCAGATTTCGAGTCCGGCCATCTGATCACGAAAGCCAAAAACATGATTCCGCTACTGGTGCCTCTGTTTATTTCTGCATTTCGTCGTGCCAATGATCTGGCAATGGCTATGGAAGCAAGAGGCTATTACGGCGGAGAAGGAAGAACAAAGATGCGGCCACTGGTGTATCAGAAAAATGATCGGATCGCATATGCTATTTTGCCAGTCTATCTGATTGCAATGTTTGCGGCAAAGAAAATAATAGGGATTTAATATATGAAACGAGTAAAACTGACTGTCGCTTATGACGGAACAAATTATCATGGATGGCAGATCCAGCCAAATGGTATCACAATAGAAGAAGTGCTGAATCAGCACTTGTCAGAACTGTTACAGGAACCGATTAAGATTATCGGTGCCAGCCGAACAGATGCAGGTGTTCATGCCAGAGGAAATGTGGCGGTGTTTGACACCAATGCCAGAATGCCGGCAGAGAAGATCTCTTACGCATTGAATACCAGACTTCCGGCAGATATCCGGATACAGGATTCCAGAGAAGTGCGGCCGGATTTTCATCCAAGATTTTGTGAAACAGTAAAAACATATGAGTATTGTATTCTGAATCGTAAATTCCCGGATCCGACCAGACGATTGTATGCGCTGTTCCATTATTATCCACTGGATCTGGATAAAATGAAGCAGGCAGCAGAGTATCTGGTGGGAGAACATGACTTTAAGAGCCTGTGTACCCAGAAACCGGAGGTGGAAAATACAGTCCGTACCATCTATTCTGTGAATATTACAAAAGAAGATGAATTGATACGGATTCGTATCTGTGGAAACGGATTTTTGTATAATATGATCCGAATTATTGTCGGGACATTGCTTCGTATCGGAAGCGGATACTATGAACCGGAATATATGAAAGAATTACTGGAATTAAAAGACCGGCAGGCGGCCGGAGAAACAGCACCTCCTCAGGGGCTTACGCTGGTGGAGATCCGTTATCCGGAAGAAGAGTAGAGCATTAGAACAATAGCAGGCGCAAGGCGTCTGCTATATCTGCATTTTGCTGAGATAACTGTTATGATAGTGGCCATCCATGGTCACATCTTTGCCGAACCAGTCGGGTGGCACGAATGTATTTGCAGCCTCTTCGGTTGGAAATTCCACTTCGGCCAGGCGAAGAGTTTCAAAAGGAGAGAAAAATACATCCAGTTCAATGGTGAGATCATGATCGGTGGGAATCAGATATCTTTTTTTGGAGATCAGATTGCCGTCGATTTTCTGTTTTAAATGCTCGTAAGCTTCTTTGTTCAGGGGAAGATTATACTCTTCACGGCACATCATACCCTTACCTTTGTAAGTTAAAATATAATCGTCATCCTGACGCCGGATGCGAACCACAGGGTCAGTACAGAGATATCCCTGCTCAATCAGATGAAAAGCATAAGAATCCAGATTGACTGGTAATTGCGGGATTATAAATTTACGTTCAATTTCCATATGGAACTCCTTTGTTTTTTCTTATTGTAACAATAGAAGAAAAATACTGTCAAGCGGCCTGCGGCAGAAAAAGTTCACATTTTTTTCAGGAAAAATACATTGCGTGACATCGGGAAAAGTGGGTATAATCAGAGATAGATGCGGTACGCCTTTAAAGACAATAGGAATGGGAGGATATGTGACATGAATAAATTATATATATTTTTAGCAGATGGATTTGAAGAAATCGAGGGATTGACAGTAGTAGATATACTGAGACGAGCAGGGGTAATAGTGACTACAGTATCCATAATGGGACGGAAAACAATTGTGGGATCACATAGTATTGTATTAGAAGCAGATGAGTTATTTGAAGAGTGTGATTTCTCAGATGGAGATATGTTCGTCCTTCCGGGTGGGATGCCGGGTACACTTCATTTAGGCAAACATACAGCGCTGACAGAACTCCTTAAAAAAGCAGACCAGGAGGAAAAGGGAATTGCGGCAATCTGTGCAGCACCAAGTATATTGGGAGACCTTGGACTTTTGAAAGGAAGAGAGGCAGTATGTTACCCTGGATTTGAAGAGAGACTGACAGGTGCATTTACTTCCGAAGCACCGGTAGTGACAGATGGACATATCACTACCAGCCGGGGCATGGGAACCGCCATTCCATTCGCACTGGAACTGACAGCACGGATGTGTGGCAAAGAAAAAGCCGATGAACTGGCAAAAGGAATCATATACAGCGCTTAATGGATCTGCGCCAAAAAAAGTACTAGCCATTTACGCCAATTTATGTTATAGTACTAAAATGAGTGTAAGCATGGGAAAGTGCGCATTTTCGTAAAATATGAAAGACAAGAAGTAAGATATCAAGGAGGAACTATCTAAAATGAGTTTAAAGGTAGAAAATTTAGAGCACAATATGGTAAAACTGACAATCGAAGTCAGTGCAGAAGAGTTTGAAGAAGCAATCAAACATGCATATGTAAAAAATAAAAATAAGATCAATATCCATGGATTCCGTAAAGGAAAAGCACCACAGGCAATGATCGAAAAGATGTATGGAGCAGGTATCTTCTATGAAGATGCAGCAAATGAACTGATCCCGAAGGCATATGACGCTGAAATCGAGAACTGTGATCTGGAACTGGTTTCCCAGCCAAGCATCGATGTGGTACAGATTGAAAAAGGAAAACCATTCATCTTTACAGCAGAAGTAGCTGTAAAACCAGAAGTTACTCTTGGTGCATATGAAGGAGTAGAAGTTCCAAAGACAGAGATCAACGTAACAGATGAAGAAGTTGATGCAGAAGTAGACAAAGAAAGAGAAAAGAACTCCAGAACAGTTGCTGTAGAAGACAGAGGTGTTGAAAACGGCGATATGATCAAACTTGACTTTGACGGTTCTGTAGACGGTGTAGCATTTGACGGCGGAAAAGCTGAGAATTATGACCTGACAGTTGGATCAGGAAGCTTTATTCCAGGATTTGAAGATCAGCTGGTAGGCGTAAAGACTGGTGAAGAAAAAGAAGTAAAAGTTACATTCCCAGAAGATTACCATGCAAAAGATCTGGCTGGAAAAGAAGCAGTATTCAAATGCAAAGTAAATGAAATCAAAGTGAAAGAACTTCCGGAAGCAGATGATGAATTCGCACAGGATGTATCTGAATTCGATACACTGGCAGAATACAAAGAAGATCTGAAGAAGAAACTGACAGAACGCAAAGAAAATGCAGCTAAGAATGCAAAAGAAGCAGCAGCAGTAGAAGCAGCAGTTGCAAATGCAGAGATGGATATTCCGGACGCTATGGTTGACGGACAGGTAAGACAGATGGCAAATGACTTTGCAAGAAGAATTCAGTCTCAGGGACTTACAGTAGAACAGTACTTCCAGTTTACAGGAATGACAGCAGAAAAGCTGATGGAACAGATGAAACCAGAAGCTCTGAAACGCATTAAGAACAGTCTGGTTCTGGAAGCAATCGCAGCAAAAGAAAACTTCGAAATTGCACAGGAAAAAATCGAAGAAGAACTGAAGAAGATGGCTGATGCTTACAAGATGGAAGTAGACAAGATCAAAGAAGCTCTTGGAGAAAATGGTCTTGATCAGATGAAAGCAGATCTGAAGATTCAGGCAGCTGTAGACTTCATCAGAGATAAAGCAAAAGAAGTAGAAAAGAAAGCTGAAGAGACAGAAGAGTAAAAGACAAATCAGATTCAGCAGGCCGCAGGGCAGGAGGTGTTATCATGAGTTTTGTACCTTATGTCATTGAACAGACAAGCAGAGGGGAAAGATCCTATGATATTTACTCCAGATTATTAAAAGACAGAATCATCTTTTTAGGTGAAGAAGTCAATGATGTGAGTGCAAATCTGATTGTTGCACAGCTGCTTTTCCTGGAAGCAGAAGATCCGGGGAAAGATATTCAGCTGTATATCAACAGCCCAGGCGGATCAGTGAGTGCAGGATGGGCAATCTATGATACAATGCAGTATATTAAGTGCGACGTATCCACAATCTGCCTTGGTATGGCAGCCAGTATGGGAGCATTCCTTCTGGCAGGTGGTACCAAAGGAAAGAGAATTGCTCTGCCAAATGCTCAGATTATGATCCATCAGCCGTCAGGCGGTGCAAGAGGACAGGCTACAGAGATTAAGATTGTAGCAGAAGAAATCTTGAAAACCAGAAAGAGATTAAACGAATATCTGGCAGCAAATACAGGACAGCCGTTAGAAGTAATTGAACGTGATACAGAACGTGACAATTATATGACGGCGGAAGAAGCAAAAGTATATGGTCTGATTGATATGGTAATATCAAACAGATAAGGGAGAAGGACGGCGGAGTGTTTGTACTGTGCCGTCTTTTTCACAATATCGGAACATTGTTCCTATAGCATGAATGGGAATAAATTTAGAGGAGAATATGAATGGCTGGAAGAATCGGAGAGCAGAAAATTCGATGCTCATTTTGCAACAAAAGTGAAGACCAGGTACACAAATTAATAGCCGGACCAAATGGCGTGTATATCTGTGATGACTGTGTGGAAATCTGCAGTGAAATCATCGAAGAAGAGATGAATGAAGAATATGGAGAACATGTAGAGCAGGAAATCAATCTGCTGAAGCCGGAAGAGATCAAAAGTGTACTGGATGATTATGTCATTGGACAGGATAATGCCAAAAAAGCACTGGCAGTAGCGGTTTACAATCACTATAAAAGAATTCTGGCTGGAAAAGATCTTGGGGTAGAACTTCAGAAAAGTAATATTCTGATGCTGGGACCTACAGGAAGCGGAAAGACATATCTTGCACAGACTCTCGCCAGACTGTTAAATGTGCCATTTGCAATTGCTGATGCTACAACACTGACAGAAGCGGGATATGTGGGAGAAGATGTGGAAAATATCCTGCTGAAGCTGATTCAGGCAGCAGAGTATGACATTGAAAGAGCACAGACCGGTATTATTTATATTGATGAGATTGACAAAATTACCAGAAAATCTGAAAATGCATCGATTACCAGAGATGTGTCAGGAGAAGGTGTGCAGCAGGCATTACTGAAGATTCTGGAAGGTACGGTTGCCAGTGTCCCGCCTCAGGGAGGAAGAAAGCATCCTCAGCAGGAACTGATTCAGATTGATACAACCAATATTCTGTTTATTTGTGGTGGTGCTTTCGAAGGGCTGGATAAGATCATTGAGACAAGAATGGATACCAAGACAATGGGATTCAATCGTACCCTGGATGCGAAAGCAGAACGAAATGTGGGCGAAGTATTGAAAGAAGTTGTGCCACAGGATTTCGTAAAATTTGGTATGATTCCGGAATTTATGGGACGTGTTCCTGTAGTCGTATCGCTGGATGCGCTGGATGAAGATACGCTGGTTCGTATTTTACAGGAACCAAAGAATTCTATTATCAAGCAGTACAAGAAATTATTTGAATTAGATGGCGTACAGTTAGAGTTCAAGGACGATGCGGTAAAAGAAATAGCTCATCTGTCTATGGAACGTAAGACAGGTGCGCGAGGACTTCGTTCTGTTATGGAAAAGGCAATGCAGGATCTGATGTATACAATTCCTTCAGATGAGACGATTACGGAATGTACAATAACAAAAGAATTAGTAGATGGAACAGGAGAAGCCCAACTGATTCATAGTGAAGAAAGACTGATTCCGGTTCAAAATACCAAGAAGAAAATTGTTCAGACACCGGAATCTGCATAGGAGAAAATATGACAGAAGAAATCAAACATATTCCGGCAGTGGCTCTGCGCGGCATGACAATTCTACCGGCAATGATTGTTCATTTTGACATCAGCCGTGAGAGATCAGTAAAAGCTATCGAACAGGCTATGCTGAAAGATCAGAAGCTGTTTGTAGTGACACAGAAGGATCCTGAAGTGTCCGAACCGGTATTAGATGATCTGTATCGTATCGGAACAATTGTGGAGATCAAACAGGTCATTAAAATGCCAAAGAATATCTTACGTGTTTTGGCAGAGGGTATTCAGAGAGCAGAACTGGTGGATATAGATGATAATCCAGAGTATCTGGATGCAGATATTCTTACGTTCATGGAAGAAGACACCATGGATGCAAATGAAAAAGAAGCATTACTTCGTTCAATGAAAGAGACATTTGAACGTTATTGCAGAATCAATGGAAAAGTAAGTAAAGAACTGATCAGTCAGATTATGGAACTGACTGATCTGGAAAAAACAACGGCGCAGATAGCCATGAATATTCCGCTGTTTTATGAGCAGAAGCAGAAAGTTCTGGAAGCGGTAGAACTGAAAGAACGATGTGAACTGCTTTGTTCTATCATGGAAAATGAAATTCAGATCATGCAGATCAAACTCGAAATTCAGGAAAAAGTAAAAGAACGAATCGATAAAAATCAGCGTGAATATCTCATGCGTGAACAGATGAAATTGATTCGTGAGGAACTGAAAGAGGATAATGTCAATGAGGCAGATCAGTTTGAAGAAGATCTGAAGAAGCTGAAAGCATCCAAAGAAGTAAAAGAAAAAATACAGAAAGAAATTCAGCGCTACCGCAGTGTTGGCATGAATTCGGGAGAAAGTTCTGTAATACGTGGATATATTGAAACACTTCTGGAAATGCCATGGGATAAGGCATCGAAAGACAGTAAAGATATAGCGCGGGCAAAAGAAATTCTGGAAGCAGATCATTACGGTTTGGAGAAAGTGAAAGAACGTATTCTGGAATTCCTTTCGGTACGTATTTTGACGAAAAAAGGAGACAGCCCGATTCTTTGTCTGGTAGGACCTCCTGGAACAGGAAAGACTTCTATTGCACGTTCCATTGCGAAAGCATTGGATAAGAAGTACGTTCGTCTCAGCCTTGGAGGAATCAGAGATGAGGCAGAGATTCGTGGACATCGCAGAACTTATATCGGGGCAATGCCGGGACGTATTGCCAATGGAATTCGTACAGCAGGTGTGAAGAATCCACTGATGCTGTTGGATGAGATTGATAAGCTGAGCAGTGATTATAAGGGTGATACAGCGTCCGCTATGTTAGAAGTACTGGACAGCGAACAGAATGTCAAATTCAGAGATCACTATATTGAGATTCCGCTGGATTTATCAGAAGTATTATTTATTGCAACAGCGAACGATGTACAGACAATACCACGACCACTGCTGGATCGTATGGAATTGATTGAGATTACCAGTTATACAGAGAATGAGAAGTTTCATATTGCAAAAGAACATCTCTGGACGAAGCAAGTGGAGAAAAACGGATTAAATCCGACGAAAATCAGTATCACGGATGAGGCACTGCGGAAAGTGATTTCCGGATATACCAGAGAAGCAGGTGTACGTGGTCTGGAAAGAAAACTGGGTGAAATCTGCAGAAAAGCTGCAAGAGAAACACTGGAAAAGAAAAAGAAATCTGTAAAAATTACAGAAGAGAATCTGGAAAAATATCTGGGAAAAGTACGTTATACCATTCAGACATTAAATGATAGTGATGAAATCGGTATTGTAAGAGGACTTGCCTGGACCAGTGTGGGCGGTGACACACTTCAGATTGAGGTAAATACCATGCCGGGAAGAGGAGAATTCCGACTTACCGGACAGCTTGGTGATGTGATGAAGGAATCTGCCCAGGCAGGTATCAGTTACATACGTTCCGTCAGCGAACAATACCGTATATCCGATGAATATTTCCGGAAACATGACATTCATATTCATATTCCGGAAGGCGCTGTGCCGAAAGACGGACCATCTGCAGGTGTTACTATGGTGACAGCAATGATATCCGCAATTACCAAAATTCCGGTACGTGCAGATGTAGCTATGACAGGAGAGATCACCTTGCGCGGCAGAGTACTGCCGATTGGAGGACTGAAAGAAAAGCTTCTGGCAGCGAAAAATGCAGGAATGAAGATTGTATTTGTTCCGGCAAAGAATAAAGCTGATGTGGAAGAAATTTCAGAAGAAATCAAGAATGGTCTGGATATTCGTTATGCAGAAACAATGGAAGATATTTTGCCGACTGCATTAACCGGAAAAATATCTGAAAAGAAATCAGGAAAACGCAAGAAAAAAGCAGAATCTGAATAAAACAGGAGAAACGAATGGTTATAAAGAATGTAGCATTAGAAACAGTGTGCGGTGTTACCAGTGTATTACCGGCGAATACAAAGATGGAAGTGGCATTTGCGGGTAAATCAAATGTGGGAAAATCATCTCTGATCAATGCGCTGATGAATCGAAAATCCCTGGCACGTACCAGTGCACAGCCTGGAAAAACACAGACTATTAATTTTTATAATATCAATGATGCCATGTATCTGGTGGATCTTCCGGGATATGGTTATGCAAAAGTTTCCCAGTCAGAAAAGGAAAAATGGGGAAAACTCATTGAACGGTATCTGCAGAAATCTCAGATGCTCAAAGCTGTTTTCCTGTTAATTGATATCCGACATGATCCTTCTGCAAATGATAAGATGATGTATGACTGGATTGTATACAATGGTTATGATCCGATTATCATTGCTACCAAGCTGGATAAGATCAAACGGAGCCAGCTTCAGAAACAGGTAAAGGCAATCAAAACAGGACTGAATATGAAATCTGATGGCATAGTCATACCATTTTCAGCAGAGACTAAGCAGGGAAGAGAAGAAATCTGGAACCTGATAGACAGCTGGATGGAGCCGGAAGAAGCGTAAGCAGAAGAGGTACCGGGAAACTGGTACCTTTTTGTGTAGATGAAAGGAGCAGACATGAAGCGAGAAGAACAAAAACCGGAAAATACCTGGAGACTGGAAGATCTCTATGAGAATGAGGAACTTTTTTCACAGGATGGAGAAAAATTAGATGCCTTGATGAATCAATTTGCAGAACTTCAGGGGACACTGAAGAATGGACGGGAAGCGCTTCTGAAAGCGTTGCAGCTTTATGAAGAAATGAACCAGATTTTTGAGAAGCTGTATGTATATGCGAATCAGCGCAATCATGAAGACACTGCAAATGCAAAGTATCAGAAAATGAGTGGAGAAACTCAGATTATAGCGGCAAAACTGAGCCAGGTAACTTCCTGGCTGGAATCTGAGATACTGGAATTAGATGAAGCAGTATTGAAAAATGAAATGGAGCAGGAACCAAAATTGAAGAAATACGACTGGTTCCTGACACAGATTACCAGAAAAAAGGCGCACATTTTGGATAAAGAGAAAGAAGCGCTGCTGGCAAGAGTCAGTGAACTTGCACAGACACCGTCCAATGTGTTTGCCATGTTTAACAATGCAGACATTACATTCCCGGAAATCACAGATGAGAAGAATGAAAAGAAGAAACTGACAGTTGGAACCTTTATTTCATATATGGAATGTAAAGACAGAATATTGAGACAGCATGCATTTCAAACTCTGTACGGTGAATACAGGCAGTATATCAATACACTGTCAGCAGCCTATTACGGCAATGCAAAGCAGGCAGACTTTTTTGCAAAAGAACGTCATTATGTAAATGCGATGGAAGAAGCGTTAGATGAAAGCAATGTTCCGATGGAAGTATACCAGAATCTGATCACCACTATGAACGAACATCTTCTGGCAATGTATCGTTATGTGAAATTACGGAAAAAAATGCTGGGATATCAAGAATTGCATATGTATGACGTGTATGTACCGATGGTAGAAACTCCGGAAAAGAAATATAGCTTTGAGGAAGCAAAAGAGATTGTAATATCTGCTCTGGCGTCGTTGGGAGAAGATTATCAGGCACTGCTTCAGGAAGGATTTGATCATCGTTGGATTGACGTATATGAAAATGAAGGAAAACGGACAGGTGCCTATTCCTGGGGAGCATATGGCACCCATCCATATGTATTATTAAATTACCACGGCAGCCTGAATGATGTCTTTACGCTGGCACATGAGATGGGACATGCACTTCATTCCTGGCATTCGGATCATAAACAGCCATATCTGTATGCAGGATACAAAATATTCGTAGCAGAAGTAGCATCTACCTGTAACGAAGCACTACTGATTTCAGATTTGTTAAAACGTAGCGAAGATCCGGCAGAACGAAAGTACCTGATCAACTATTTTCTGGATCAGTTCAAAGGTACGATGTATCGTCAGACTATGTTTGCAGAATTTGAGATGAGAACCCATGACATCGTAAGTCAGGGTGGCGTGCTGACGGCAGAACAGTTGTGTGAACTGTACCTGACTCTGAATAAAAAGTATTTTGGCGAAGACATGGTCTCTGATCCGGAGATTGCATATGAATGGGCACGTATACCACATTTTTATACTCCATTCTATGTATATCAGTATGCTACCGGATTTGCAGCAGCGATTGCGATCAGCAGTAAAATATTAAAAGGTGAAGAAGGTATTGTAGATAAATATAAACAGTTCCTAAGCAGCGGAAGTTCAATGGATCCGATAGATCTTCTGAAAATATGTGGTGTAGATATGTCCACCCCGCAGCCGGTGGAAGAAGCACTGGAAGTGTTTGAAGAATACTTAACAGAGCTGGAAAAATGTGAATAATTGATGTATGATGAAAAAAGGATATATGAGCGAAAACGAGGATTAGGAGGAAAGATATGATATGAATACTGTAGAAATTTTAGAACAGCTTCAGCATGATGCAAGAAAAGACGAAACTTTAAGAAAAACCTTGTTGGATACTCAGAATGCGAAAGATCCTCTTCGCGAGTTCTGCAATACCTGCCGTCGTCATGGCTATGAATTATATGAAATGGAAGTGGTCAATGCAGGAGAAGAATTCTATGCTTCCATGCGCCGCAGCACCAATGGAGGCGGAGAAAACTCCCCACTGCTGGATGGAGAAGATGACTTCTACGAATTATTTATGGCCGGGCTGAAATAAAAATTATGCGGATATGCGAAACGAAATGGAGGATAGAATGACGGAAAATAAGCTGTTTTCTGGAGAAACGAAGAATATTGAGTATAAAGTTGCAGTGCCGGAAAAAAGTGAAAAATATATGAAAACAGTAGTAGCCTTTGCAAATGGCGAAGGTGGAAAAATTGTTTTTGGAATAGATGATAAGACTCTGGAAATTGTCGGAATGGAAGTGGATAATATATTCCGAACTATGGATGCTATTACGAATACGATTTCTGATTCTTGTGAGCCGCGTATCCGTCCGGAAGTGACTTTACAGACAGTGGGAGATAAGACAGTCATTATTGTGGAAATTTTTCCCGGGGCAATGCGCCCATATTATATAAAGTCGAAAGGCATTGCAGAAGGAACCTATATGCGGGTATCCGGAACCACTAGACTTGTAGAAGATTATATGTTAAAGGAATTGATTTTGGATGGACAAAATCGATATTTTGACAGCGAACCATGTAAAGATATGAATATCACGGAGAACGACATTCGGGAATTGTGTATCAGCATGAAGCAGACTGCCCAGAAAAACACCTGGCAGGACAGTGAAAAGGTAAATATTAAGGATATAACACCAAACACATTAATTTCTTGGGGAATTCTGAGAGAAGAGAATGGAAAAATTATCCCGACAAATGCTTATGCACTTTTAACAGGTAAGATGCGAATGCAGCCTTGTATCCAATGTGCGGTATTTAAAGGAATAGACAGGGCATACTTTGTGGACAGACGTGAATTCGAAGGACCGATACAAGAACAGGTAGAATCAGCATTTCAGTATGTATTAGAAAAAATTAATCTGGGAATGAAAATTCAGGGAATATACAGACAGGATGTTTATGAACTTCCAACAGACAGTGTGCGTGAACTAATTGCCAATGCGGTGGCACACCGCAGTTATCTGGAACCGGGAAACATACAGGTAGCCTTATTTGATGATCGACTGGAGATTACATCACCAGGAATGCTTTTGAACAATGTGACAATTAAAAAAATGATGGAAGGATATTCTAAACCAAGAAATCCAGCAATAGCCAGAGCTTTTGCGTATATGAAGATCATCGAGAAATGGGGCACCGGAATACCAAGAATTTTCAGAGAATGCGAAGAATACGGTTTGCCAAAACCAAAGTTGATAGATTTTGATGGAGATTTCAGGGTAAATATGTATCGTGGAATGGAAAAAAAATCAAATGCAGATGCAAGGGTGAATGAAAAGGTGAACGATAAGGTGAATGAAAAGGTGAACGATAAGGTGAATGAAAATGATGTACTTTCATTACTTATAGAGCAGCCTGAATATACGGTAACACAATTGGCAGAAAAATTAATGGTAAGCCGAAAAACCATTGCGAACAAATTGAAAATTTTAAAGGAAAAAGAGAAAATAGAACGTATAGGCTCAGCTAGAAAAGGTTATTGGAAAATAAAACAGTAACGTCTTGACAAACCTGCCCCCTTTCGTTATCATGGAACATAGCGAAAGGTTATGACAAAGAGGAGTATGACTGTTATCACGACCAGAGAAGGATGCCCACAGGCTGGAAGGCGCCGCGTATAGAGACAGACAGAAGGTAGCTTTGGAACTGAATGACCCAAGCCGGATGAGAAGACAATGTTCAGATCAGACCGGTGCGTAAGCCATTCCGGGAATTCCCGTTACAGAAGATAAGAGATACAGTAAGAAACAGTTTTACTGTAAACAAAGGTGGTACCGCGATATTCTCGCCCTTTGCATACAACATATGCAGAGGGCTTTTTCTATCTCATGAGAATGATGAATAATTACGATATCAGCGGGTCTTGAATATTAACTATTTTTTATTTAGAACACAGAAGGAAATACAATGAATTTATAAGAAGACACTCGAACATGGCCGGCACTTAGTGACCGTATTTGGGTCACTTATGTGCTGTTGCCAATGTGAGGTAGCGAGAGCGTGTCTTCGTTAAATTCATTGTATGAACTGCTGAGGTGTAAACAAAAAGGAAGGAGCACTTATGAGCAAAGAATTAGCAAAAACCTATGACCCAAAGGGTCTGGAAGACCGTCTCTACCAGAAATGGGTAGACAACGGATATTTTCACGCAAAAGTAAACCCAGATAAAAAACCATTTACCATTGTTATGCCGCCGCCAAACGTAACCGGTCAGCTGCACATGGGACATGCCCTGGATAATACCATGCAGGATATCCTGATCCGCTACAAGAGAATGCAGGGATACGAAGCATTATGGCAGCCGGGAACTGACCATGCAGCCATTGCAACAGAAGTAAAAGTAACAAATATGCTGAAAGAAAAAGGCATTGATAAACATGAGATCGGCAGAGAAGCTTTCATGAAATATGCCTGGGAATGGAAAGAAGAGTACGGAAGCCGTATCATTAACCAGTTAAAGAAGCTGGGAGCATCTGCTGACTGGGAAAGAGAACGTTTCACTATGGATGAGGGATGTTCTGAAGCAGTAGAAGAAGTCTTTGTAAAGCTTTATAAAAAAGGATGGATCTATAAAGGCAGCCGTATTATCAACTGGTGTCCGGTATGCCAGACTTCCCTGTCCGATGCCGAAGTAGAACATGAAGATCAGGATGGATTCTTCTGGCACATCAACTATCCGGTTGTGGGAGAAGAAGGACGTTTTGTAGAAATCGCAACAACCCGTCCGGAAACACTGCTGGGCGATACTGCAGTAGCAGTTAATCCATCAGACGAAAGATATACAGACATTGTTGGAAAAATGTTAAAGCTGCCTCTGACAGACCGCGAGATTCCTGTCATTGCAGATGAGTATGTAGATAAAGAATTTGGAACCGGATGTGTAAAGATTACACCGGCTCATGACCCGAACGACTTTGAAGTAGGAAAACGTCATAATCTTCCGGAAATCAACATTATGAATGATGATGCGACCATCAATGAACTGGGCGGCAAATATGCAGGCATGGAACGTTATGAAGCAAGAAAAGCCATGGTCAAAGATCTGGAAGAATTAGGACTTTTGGTAAAAGTAGTTCCACACAGCCATGCAGTAGGAACCCATGACAGATGCCATACAACGGTAGAGCCAATGGTAAAACCACAGTGGTTTGTAAAGATGTCTGATATGGCAAAAGCTTCGATCAAAGCGTTGGAAGACGGCGAAGTGACATTCGTTCCAGAACGTTTTGACAAGACCTATTTACATTGGCTGGAAAATATCAAAGACTGGTGTATTTCCAGACAGTTATGGTGGGGACACAGAATTCCGGCATACTATTGTGAAGAATGTGGCGAGATGGTAGTCAACAGAGGCGGAGCACCGGAGAAATGTCCGAAATGCGGATGTACACATTTCAAACAGGACGAAGATTCTCTGGATACCTGGTTCTCTTCAGCATTGTGGCCATTCTCTACACTGGGCTGGCCGCACAATACACCGGAAATGAACTACTTCTATCCAACCGATGTATTGGTAACAGGATATGATATCATTTTCTTCTGGGTAATCCGTATGGTATTCTCCGGACTGGAGCAGACAGGAAAATCACCATTCCATCACGTATTGATTCATGGTCTGGTTCGTGATTCTCAGGGACGTAAGATGAGTAAGTCTCTTGGAAATGGTATCGACCCGCTGGAAGTTATTGATAAATATGGCGCAGATGCACTGAGACTGACCTTGATGACAGGTAATGCACCTGGAAATGATATGCGTTTCTATTGGGAACGAGTAGAATCCAGCCGTAACTTTGCGAATAAGATCTGGAATGCATCCAGATTTATCATGATGAACCTGGAAAAAGCGGAAGTGCCACAGGATATGCCGGCAGAACAGCTGACACAGGCAGATAAATGGATTTTATCCAAAGTCAATACACTTGCAAAAGATGTAACAGAGAACATGGATAAATTCGAACTGGGTATTGCAGTACAAAAGGTATATGATTTCATCTGGGATGAATTCTGCGACTGGTACATCGAGATGGTAAAACCTCGTCTGTACAATGATGCAGATACAACAAAGGCTGCTGCCCTTTGGACATTAAAGACAGTACTTGGTAATGCATTAAAACTGCTGCATCCATTTATGCCATTTGTAACAGAAGAAATCTTCTGTACATTGAATCCACAGGAAGAATCTATTATGATTGCACAATGGCCAGAATATACAGAAAGCTGGAACTTTGAAGCAGATGAAACAGCAGTGGAAACGATCAAAGAAGCAGTACGTGCGATCCGTAATGTCAGAACCGGAATGAATGTACCGCCAAGCAAAAAAGCAAAAGTATATGTTGTATCTGAAAATGAAGCAATTCGCAGTATTTTCGAAAATGGTAAGGTATTCTTTGCGACTCTTGGTTATGCCAGCGAAGTAATGATTCAGGCAGATAAGACAGGAATTGCAGAAGATGCAGTATCCGCTGTGATCCATGAAGCAGTGATTTATATGCCATTTGCAGAACTGGTAGATATTGAAAAAGAAATCGAGCGACTGAAGAAAGAAGAAGAACGCCTGAATAAAGAACTTGCCCGTGTAAATGGTATGCTCAGCAATGAGAAATTTGTCAGCAAAGCACCGGCTGCTAAGATAGAAGAAGAAAAAGCAAAACTGACAAAATATACAGATATGATGACACAGGTAAAAGAAAGACTGGCACAGCTTGAAAAATAGGAGGCATGGATGTCCCTTCAATTAATACTTGGAAATTCCGGAAGCGGAAAATCCTATGAACTATATAAGCACATCATAACAGCTTCGGTTCAGTCACCAGGAACTAGGTTCCTGGTGATTGTTCCGGAGCAATTTACTATGCAGACACAGAAAGAATTCGTGCGTCTGCACCCAAGAAAAGGTATTTTAAATATAGACATTTTAAGTTTTCAGAGACTGGCTCACCGTATTTTTGAAGAGGTGGGAGCAGAACAGAGAACCGTATTGGAAGATACGGGAAAAACACTTATGCTTCGAAGAACGGCAAGCAGGCATAAGGATGAACTGCGCGTGTTGAAAGGAAATTTAAATAAAAAAGGGTATTTGTCTCAGATCAAGTCACTGATATCTGAATTTACCCAATACGATATTAATAAAGAAAAGATGGAACAGATGCTGGAGACCAGTAAAGAACGGCCCCAGCTTTATTATAAATTACAGGATATTGATATTTTATACCAGGGATTTGAAGAAGAACTGGAAGGAAAATACATTACGGCAGAAGAGACGCTGGAAGCTTTGTGCCAGGTGGCTGGGAAATCCGAAATATTAAAGAACAGTGTGATAGCCCTGGATGGTTTCACCGGATTTACACCGATTCAGCAAAAGCTCTTAAAAGAACTGATGCTGCTGGCAAAAGAAGTGTACGTTACCGTAACCATTGACAGCCGGGAAGAATTTTATCGTATTTATGGAGAACACGAATTATTTTATCTCAGTAAAAAGACGATTCGTTCCCTTGGACATATAGCTGAGGAAGCAGGATGCGAGATTTGTGAACCTTGGATATTGGAAAAGAAAAAGCTTCCAAGATTTGAAAAAAGCAGAGAACTTGCGTACCTTGAGCAGACGATTTTTCGTACACGAAAAAGTAAGAGATATGAAAAAAAGACAGAAGATATTACAATTCATGCGGCGACAGATCCTGCTGCAGAGGTGCATTATGCAGGAAGAATGATCCGCGGACTGCTTCAGGAAGGGTATCGTTATCATGAAATGGCAGTCATTTTAGGAGATATGCCGTCTTACGTAGATATCTTGCCGCGCATTTTTGAAGAGTATCAGATTCCGGTATTCATGGACAGCAGACGAGCGATATTTTCTAATCCTTATGTGGAACTGCTAAGAGCTGTTCTGGAACTGTTTCGCCAGGATGCCATGTCGCCAGGAATTTTTCGATGCCTGCGAACAGGACTGTGCGGATTGACAGCGGAAGAAGTGGACTTACTGGAAAACTATGCACTGGCAGCAGGAATCAAAAGTCATGCGCGATGGAAGCGCAGTTTTGACTGGATACCGGAAGGATTTTCTCAGGAAGAATGTGAAAAGTGTGAAGCAATGCGTGCTGCACTCATGGATGCGCTGGAAGAAACCAGAAAGATTCTGCGTTCCTCAAAAACAACCGTATTAGAAAAAACGACAGCCTTATATCAATTGAGCTGCGTTTATGGTGTACAGGGACAGTTGGAATCCTATGCAGCGTTTTTCAGTGAAAACGGACAGCCAGATATGCAGAAAGAATATGAACAGGTATATCAGATGGTCATGGACTTGTTTGATAAAATGGTGGAACTGCTGGGAAATGAACGATTGTCTTTGGCAGAGTATACAGAACTTCTGGAGACGGGATTTGAAGAACTGAAGGTTGGAATTATCCCACCGACCATGGATAGAATACAGGTGGGAGATATTGAGAGAACCCGATTGAAAGATATTCGTGTTTTATTCTTTTTAGGATTAAATGATGGATGGGTGCCCAAAAGCGGAGCTGCAGGGGGACTGCTTTCGGAGATCGAAAGAGAAACTCTGAAAAAAGGAAGTGTAGAGCTGGCACCGACAGCAAGAGAGGAAAGCTATATACAGAAGTTTTATCTGTATCAGAACCTGACAAAACCGTCTGAAAAACTATGTTTATCCTATTGCAAAGGAACTTCTGATGGAACCGGAATGCGTCCATCTTATGTGATTCGAACGATTCAGAGATTATTTCCGAAGATGGAAATACAGAACGAAGATGAAAGCGAAAAACTTCTGGATCAGGCTGTAACGGCAGAGGTAGGAATCGATCTTCTGGCAGAAGGGCTGCAAAAGGTCAGAGAGACGTATCCGTCAGGTGAATGGATGGAATTGTATCAGTGGTATCGCCAGAAAGAAGAGTGGAAAGTACAGACCGAAAAGTTGGTACATGCGGCATTTTTACGTTTTGATGACAGTGGAATCGGAAAAGAAGCAGCTAAAAAATTGTATGGTGAAATGATGACGAACAGTGTCAGCCGTCTGGAAAAATTTGCTTCTTGTGCGTTTGCTCATTTTCTGCAATATGGTCTCCGATTGAAAGAAAGACAGGAATATGAATTTCATCCAGTGGATATTGGTTCGGTGACACACAAGATTGTGGAATTATTTTCCAGAAAAGTAGAACTGGAAGAAGGCGGATGGGAAGGTCTAACAGAAGAAGCAAGAAATCGGATTATGGACGAATGTGTCGATCAGGTGACAGAAGAATACGGACATCAGATTTTGCACAGCAGTGCGAGAAATGAGTTTGTAATTGAACGGCTTCGCCGTATCCTGCATCGAACAGCCTGGGCATTGCAGAAACAAATACTGGCAGGTACATTCCGGCCAGCAGGATATGAAGTATCCTTTTCGCAGGTGGAAAATCTGGAGTCGGTGAATCTGGCGTTGTCTGAGGAAGAAAAGATGCGTCTGAGAGGAAAAATTGACCGGATTGATATTTGTGAAAAGGAAGATCAGGTGTATATAAAGGTAATTGACTACAAATCAGGAAATAAGACATTTGATCTGGTAGCTTTTTATTATGGTCTTCAGTTGCAGCTGGTAGTGTATTTAAATGCAGCAGTGGAAATGGAAAAACGGATTCATAAAGAAAAAGAAGTTATTCCGGCCGGGATTTTTTATTATCATGTGAAGGATCCTATGCTGACCGGAAAAGATCCTGAGAGTATAGAAGAGATTCAAGAAGAACTGTTGAAAGAATTGAAATTAACGGGTTTGGTGAACAGTGATGAGGAAGTTTACCGCAGTATGGATCGAGATTTTCAGGGAAGTTCAGATATCATACCGGTTTCCGTAAATAGAGATGGCAGTTTGTCAAAGCGTTCCAAAGCTGTAAAGAAAGAACAATTTCAGGTACTGTCAGAGTATGTACAGAAGAAGATGAAAGAATTAGGACGGCAGATGCTGGATGGAGAAATTGCCGCAGTGCCATTTGAGAGAAAGACGCAAAGCGGTTGTGATTACTGTATTTATCGTTCTATTTGCAGAATGGATAAGAAACTGCCGGGAACACATTACAGGAGATTGAAAGAATATTCAGAAGAAATGATTTGGAAACAGATGGAGAGACAGGAAGATGGGAACGAACTGGACCAGTGAACAGAAACATGTCATAGATGCGAGAAATTGTAATATATTAGTATCCGCAGCAGCAGGATCCGGTAAGACAGCCGTATTGGTAGAACGAATTCTGTCTCTTTTGATGGATCCGCAGCATCCGGCAGAAATTGACCGTATGCTGATCGTAACCTTTACCAATGCAGCAGCAGGAGAAATGCGGGATCGTATAAGGGAACGTCTGGAAGAAAAACTGGAAGAAGAATTGGAACCGGCCATGGAGGCACATTTGCAGAGACAGAGTGTCCTTCTTCAGAATGCACAAATATCTACGATACACAGCTTTTGCCAGTATGTGATACGGAATTATTTTCACACGATAGATTTAGATCCAGATTTTCGCATTGCAGATGATGGAGAACAGAAGCTTTTACAAAGTGATGTGCTGGAACAGCTGCTGGAAGAAAAATATGCAGAAAAGTCAGAAGAATTTCTCTATATGATCGAATGCATTGCTACAGGTCGAGACGATAAAATAGTAGAAGATATTGTATTACAGCTGTATCATTTTTCTATGAGTTTTCCATGGCCGCAGGAGTGGCTGAATCGCTGCAGACAGGATTATGAAGCAGAAGATATGGAAAGCTTATATCAGAGACCCTGGGTGCAGGAACTGATAAAAGTGCTGAAAGTGCAGATTCAGGATAATATAACAGAGGCAGAGAATGCACTGGCAATCTGCAATATGGAGCATGGACCAGGCATGTATGCGGAGGCTGTTCTCAGTGATCTGGAACAGATGGAAAAACTCCTGAGTGCCGATACCTATCAGGAACTGAGCAGGGAAATCCTTAAAATGGAAAAGTGGAAGACACTTTCTTCCAGGAGAGATCCCGATGTGGATCAGAATCTGAGAGATACAGTAAAGGGGCTGCGGGAAGAATATAAAAAGAATATCACCAAAATTCGTGATGACTTTTTTTACGGATCCCCGGAATTTTTATATAAGCAAATCAGAAACTGCCGACCGATGATGGAGCAGATACTGGATCTGACTTTAGAATTTTCCAGACGATATGAACAGGAAAAAAGGCAAAAGAATCTCTGTGATTTTTATGATCTGGAACACCTTGCGCTTCAGATTTTGACAGAAAGAAAAGATGGAGTCTGCATTCGGACACAGACAGCGAAAGAATTATCAGAGTATTATCAGCATATTATGATAGATGAATATCAGGATAGCAATCTGGTGCAGGAAATAATTCTTACCAGCATAGCCGGGGAAGAAAATGGAATCCATAATCGGTTTATGGTCGGGGATGTGAAACAAAGTATTTATCGTTTTCGTCTGGCGAGACCGGAATTATTTATGGAAAAATATGAAACATATTCACTGGTGGAGGGATCAGATCTTCGAATTGATCTTCATAAAAATTTCCGGAGCCGTTATCAGGTGTTGAATAGTGTGAATCAGTTGTTTGACAAAATTATGGATACGGATCTTGGAAGAGTGGCATATGATGATGCGGCGAAGTTATATGCAGGTGCGGCATTCGAAGAAGCACCAGATTCAGAAAGCTATGGAACAGAGCTGCTCATTTTGAACCTGAAAGAAACAGAAGAGGACGAATCCGAAGAAACCACAAGAGAACTGGAAGCCAGAATGATTGGAAAAAGGATTCTTGAGCTGGTGAAGACACAGCAGGTGTGGGATAAGGAGGAAAAAGATTACAGACCGGCAAGATTCGGAGATATGGTTATTCTGCTCCGTACTATTACCGGATGGGCAGAGAGCTTTTCGAAAATTCTGGAAAGTATGGGAATACCGGTATATGCAGGGGCAAGAAGTGGTTATTTTTCTGCACCGGAAGTGCAAACAGTTATGGCACTTTTAAAAGTCATAGACAATCCATGTCAGGATATCCCGCTGACTGCTGTATTATATTCGCCGATCGGACAGGTTAGCGCTGTTCAGCTGGCAGAACTGAAAAGCAAATCTGTCGAAAAACCGTTTTATCAGGTATGTATGGAAAGCAGCGAGTTGGAATCATTTTTTACCATGCTCGGTAATTTTCGCAAAAAAGCAGCATATACACCAATTCAGGATCTTTTATGGGAAATCTTGAAGGAAACTGGATATCTTACTTATGTAACGGCTATGCCGGGTGGCAGGCAAAGACGGGCGAATCTGGAAATGCTGTTGGAAAAAGCAGCATCTTATGAAAAAGGAAGCTATCATGGACTGTATCATTTTATACGATATATGGATAACCTGCACAAATATGAAATAGATTTTGGAGAAGCATCCACAGGCAGCGAAGAAACAAAAATGGTACGGATTATGAGTATCCATAAAAGTAAGGGACTGGAATTCCCGATTGTATTTGCTGCAGGTATGGGCAAAATCATGAACCAGATGGATGCAAGGTCATTGTTCGTTACACATATGGATCTGGGAATCGGCTGTGAAAATACGGATCCGGTATTGCGAATCAGCGGAAGCACATTGTTCAAAAACTATATTAAAATGCAGATACGGAATGAAAATCTCGGTGAAGAACTGAGAGTACTTTATGTGGCATTGACCAGGGCAAAAGAAAAGCTGATTATGACAGGGGTAACGTCAGATACAGAAAAAAGATGGGGAAAATGGTGTGGACGAACCGTAAATGAATCGGGTAAATTGCCATTTACTGACCGGGTGCAGGCCAAAACGTATCTGGACTGGATGATGCCGGTTGTCCTGGCTGACCAGAACAGTGGAAGCATATATTTAAACATCCTTCAGTATTCAGATATTGTGGAGGCAGAGGCGCAGCGCCAGACGGAATATATTGTGAAAGAGCAGGAGCTGACCGGTATTTCTGTACAGTCTGAATTTCAGGCAGAGGCGAAAGCAATACTGGAAAGAAATCTTTCTTATCAATATCCTTATGAAGAATCAGGCAAGATTCCAAGCAAAATCAGCGTATCTGAATTAAAGAGAATGAGCCAGAAAGAAGAACTAGAGGAAAGTGCGGTGCTTTATCCGGAAGAAACAGAATATGTACCGATTCTTCCTGAATTTTTACAGGAAAAAACAGAAGTGACCGGAGTGGAGAGAGGAACCATTTACCATAAAATTATGGAAAAGATGAGTTTTGAAGAAGAGGATATGTCTGTTGAGATAAGAATGCTGGAAGAAAAAGGAATTTTAAAGAAAGAAGAACTGGAGGCAGTGGATATCAGAAAACTGAATGGTTTTCGAAATTCCAGACTGGGCAGGAGAATGGCGCTTGCACAAAAAAGGGGACAGTTGTATCGAGAGCAGCAGTTTGTGATGGAAGCAGCCGCTTCGGAAGTGGATCCTTTGTGGAATCCGGAAGAAAAAATACTGATACAGGGAATTATTGACGCATATTTTATAGAAGAAAATGAGATTGTACTGGTGGATTATAAGACGGATTTTGTGAAATTTCAAGAAGCCTCTTCCCTCTATGAAAAATATAGAGTACAATTAGGCTGTTATAAAAAAGCCTTAGAACAGCTGACAGGCTATTCGGTGAAAGAACAGCTGATCTATTCGTTTGGTCTTGGGCGAGAGTTAACAGGAAGTGAATAAAATGGAGAAATTAATGAAAAAATTGATGAACAATCAGGGTATCCGCTATATTTTCTTTGGTGGATGTACGACGATGGTGAATCTGGTCAGCTACTGGATATTTAGAAACCTGATTCACATTGACGTGACTAAGGCAAACTTTTTTGCAATTGCGTTGTCTATTTTATTTGCCTATGTGGTAAATAAACAGTATGTATTTGAAAGCAGAACAAGAGGTCTGCCGGCGCTGCTGAAAGAAATGGGGCAGTTTATCGGCATGCGCCTTCTTACTATGTTCCTAGAAATTTTTGGCGTGGTAATGTTCTGCTGTGTATGGGATATGCCGGATATGTTTGCAAAACTGGTCATTCAGGTTGTAGTTCTTGTGCTGAATTTTGTATTCAGTAAATTATTTGTATTTCGGAAAGATAAGAAAGAATATACTCTGGAAGAACTGCAAAAAAGGAAGACCAGAAAATGGTGTACAGGACTTGGTTTTGCAATTCCGGCAGTTACGGTATTGACTGCGTATATCATAAACGGAGTATATCCATTTGGTGATCATGGCGTGCTGATTATAGATTCACTTCATCAGTACCTGCCGTTTTTTACAGATTTTCATGATAAACTGGTGAGCAGCCAGCCACTTACCTGGTCCTTTGGCGGAGGTCTTGGATATAATATGTGGGCAGTATTTGCCTATTATCTGGCAAGTCCGCTGAATCTGCTGATTACAGCAGTATCTTCAGAACATGTGATGGATTTCATGGCATATCTGATTTTACTGAAGCTGGCATTAACCGGTGGAATATTTGCCTGGTATCTGTCATGCAGAGGCGATGATCAGAACTATCTGCCGATACCATTTGCCTGCATGTATGCGCTGTCTTCATTTATGATTGGCTATTACTTTAACGTCATGTGGCTGGACAGCATCATGGTGCTGCCATTGGTTATGATGGGAATCGAAAAGATTGTTGCAGGAGAAAAGGGGCGTATGTATGCTCTGGCTCTTTTTTACGGTCTGTATTGTAATTACTATATCGGATATATGCTGTGCCTGTTTGCATGTCTGTATTTTCTTGTACTCTGGATTGGAGCAAGAAAGTTTGAGATTAAGAAGTTTTTAGGATCAGGACTTAAATTTACCTGGTTTTCACTGCTTGCAGGAGGGATGGCGGCATTGGTGCTGCTGCCGGCTTATCTGAATCTGGCAATTACAGAATCTGCGGACAGCAGTTTCCCAAGTAAGATTAAGTTTTATACCGATGGAATTACACAGATGACAGGGCATTTTGCACTGGTAGAGCCGATTAATATTTATGATGACCAGTCGGGAGTGAATATTTATTGTGGTGTTATTGTACTGATTCTGGTAGTTCTGTATTTGCTGGATCAGGAACTGAGATTGTCCGAACGTGTGGGAAAAATACTGCTGCTCGGACTGCTTGCTCTGAGTATGAACTTTAATATGCTGAACTATATCTGGCATGGTTTCCATATTCAGAACGGACTTCCGAACAGATTTGCATTTTTGTATATCGCCCTTCTCTTGACAATGGGATTTGATGTGTTGTTGCATGTCCGAAAGATGAAAGCCTGGAAGCTGATGGTAGCCTGGATGTTACCAATGCTGTTTACGGTATATTGTATGGTGACGCAGACCGGAGAAAGAGAATGGTATGTGTATCTGACTACGCTGCTGCTTCTGGTATTATACGGTATTTTGCTTTTCTGGTATCATGAAAGCGAGAGAAGAGAACTGTTGACCAGAAGATTGCTTGCCGGTGTCATGGCGGGTGAGATGATTGTGACCGGAGTATATGGAATCGGCATGAACGGCACAGTAGGACGCAGTACTTATGTAGATGAACAGATTGCATACAAAAAGCTGATCCATGAATATGATCAGACGGAAGATTTTTACCGCAGTGAGATTGACAGTCAGAGAATGAGAAATGAAAACATGTTTATGGGGGCAAATGGTGTGGTAATGTTTTCATCCACAATGCCGGAAGCCACGGTAAATATGTGCCGCAGTATTGGTATGGAAGCAAGAACCAATAAAGATGGTTACAATGGTATGACCAAGCTGTTTAATGACGTATTTGGAGTCCGTTATCTGGTATCCAGAAAAGAATCAGATACACTGTACCAGATGTCACAGGTAGGATATGAAGAACCATTGTATCTATATAAGAATGAAGATGCTCTTTCTCTGGGCTTTATGGTATCCTCTGCAATAAAAGGATGGGATATTTACAGCAATGAGACTGCGATGCTGGTTCAGGAGCAGTTTGCCCAGCTGGCAACAGGACTGCCATTTCATTACACATTAAGAGAAGCGTACTCCCTGGAAGAAGGACCAACCTATATTATCCGTCTCCACCCGGGAGAACAGACCTATATTGAGTTTACAGAGAATGTAAAAAGCGTTGTGATCAAAACACCACAGGGTGAGAAAACAATCAATAATTATACAAAGAATCTGTTTAATCTGGGAACAGTAACGGAAGAGGGAGAAAGCAGCAAAGCGAATATTACCATTACGTATAAAGAAAACCAGAGCAATCCGGTACCCGTGCGTGTATATACCTGCAGCGATGAGGAATATAAAGATGTATATCAGAAACTTGCATCCAGCCAGATGGAAAATGTAAAGGCAGATGGAAATCATGTGAGTGGACAGATTCAGGTAAAACAGCCGGGAACACTTTTACTTACCATTCCGTATGATGAAGGATGGACAGTAAAAGTAGACGGAGAAGAGACAGAGACGTATCGTGTGGGAGATGCACTGACAGGAGTAGATCTGACAGAAGGAGATCATGTCATAGAGATGAATTTTACACCAGCCGGATTATGGCGGGGAAGTATGATCAGCGTGATTTGTATAGGGCTGTATCTGTTTAGTGCGTTGTTGGAAGAGTATGGACAGAAAAAGAAGAAACAGGAAGAGGAGGAACTCAGTGAATCAGGAATTTTATCAGAAACTGTGTGAAATTGTTGGAACAGAACAGGTGCTGACGGATGAACCGATGAAAAAACATACAACATTTCGAATTGGCGGCCCGGCAGACTATCTGGTGCTTCCGCAAAAGACAGAAGAAATTGGTGAAATTGTGGCATACTGTAAGAAAATGAATGTTCCGTGGTATGTGATGGGCAATGGAAGTAATCTTCTGGTTGCAGATCGGGGCGTGAGAGGCGTTGTAATTCAACTCCTGCGCAATTTCAATAAGATAGTTGTACAGCAGAATAAGATTTCTGCTCAGGCGGGTGCGGGCAATGCACTTATTGCACGACAGGCGTTGGATGCGTCACTGACAGGATTTGAATTTGCTGCCGGTATACCTGGGACCATAGGTGGTGCGGTGGTGATGAATGCAGGAGCCTATGGCGGAGAAATGAAAGACATCATCACCGAGGTAACAGTTCTTGATGAACAGGGAGAAATTCAGATCATACCGGCAGATAAACTGGAACTGGGATATCGAACCAGTATCATTGCACGCAAAGGCTATATTGTTCTTGAAGTCTGCTTGGAATTAAATAACGGACAGGCAGATGAAATAAAATCCAGAATGGATGAATTGAAAGAACAACGTGTAACGAAGCAGCCGTTGGATTATCCAAGTGCCGGCAGTACCTTTAAAAGACCGGAAGGGTATTTTGCAGGGAAGTTGATTATGGATGCGGGACTTCGGGGATTTACGGTAGGAGGAGCACAGATTTCCGAAAAGCATTGCGGATTTGTAATCAATAAGGGAAATGCTACGGCACAGGATGTCATCGATTTAATGGAAGAGACAAAAAAAATAGTGATGGAGAAATTTGGAGTTGTTCTGGAACCGGAGGTAAAAAGACTGGGACAATTTTAAGGAGTGTACATGAGATTTGTGATTGTAACAGGAATGTCTGGAGCAGGCAGATCGACTGCTTTGAAAATACTGGAAGACATGGGATATTATTGTGCAGATAATCTGCCGATTTCACTGCTGCCCATGTTTGCACAGCTGATGAATGATAATCAGGATATAACAAAGGCAGCTGTAGGGATTGACATTCGTAATGGAAAAGAACTGGACAAAATGGATCGACAGCTGGAAGGAATGAAAGCTGCCGGCTATGAATATGAAATACTTTTTATGGATGCGTCAGACAAAACTTTAATAAAGCGATATAAAGAAACCAGACGTCAGCATCCGATGGCAATTGATGGAAGAATAGAAAGCGGACTGAAAGAAGAACGTTCAAAACTGGGGTTTCTGAAAAAAGAAGCTGATTATATTATTGATACCAGTCAGCTGTTGGTCAGAGAATTGATTCAAAATATGGATGACATATTCCGCAAGAACCAGGAATTCAAAAATATGATGGTAACGGTGTTATCCTTTGGATTTAAAAATGGAATCCCTTCCGATGCAGATCTTGTATTTGATGTGCGTTTTCTGCCGAATCCGTATTATGTAGAGGAACTGAAATCCAGGACCGGTAATGAAAAAGCTGTGCAGGATTATGTGATGAACTGTGATCAGGCAGGTATCTTTCTGGATAAATTAAGTGATATGATACAGTTCCTGATTCCCAATTACGTCGTAGAGGGGAAAAACCATCTGGTAGTGGCAATCGGATGTACAGGTGGAAAACACAGATCTGTTACCATTGCCAATAAACTTTACGAAATTTTGCAAAAAGACAGGGAATATAAAGTAAAGATCGAACACCGAGATATTGAAAAAGTAAGATAAAGGAGAAGTTATGTCGTTTTCCGGAATGGTGAAAGAGGAGCTTGCAAAGCAGAACCCGGGAGCCAGGCATTGCCAGATTGCAGAGATAACCGCTATTTTAAGCATGTGTGGAGGAATTTCTGTATCGAAAAATGACAGGTTTCTACTGAAGATTCAGACAGAGAATCTAATTGTGGCAAGAAAGTACTTTACATTATTGCAAAAAACATTTAATATAGAAGTTGAACTTTCTATCAGACAACATCATGGGAGCAAAAATGGTCGCATGTATCATTTATATATCACGAAACAGGATGCGATCTTGCGGATTTTGCGGGAGACGGGAATTATGAAACCTGGTGGAAAGAGCTATATGGATCTGACAGATGACTTAAATTTACTGGAGAGCGACCTGGTTCGCAGAACATGTTGTAAGAGAGCTTTCATCAGAGGAGCTTTTCTGGTTACAGGTTCTGTCAGTAATCCGGAGAAGTTCTATCATCTTGAATTTGCATGCACATCAGAAGATAAGGCAAGGCAGATACAGCAGATATTACATTCATTTCAGATAGAAGCCCGGATGGTGCAGAGAAAGAAGTATCATGTGGTCTATCTAAAAGAAGGGGATGGAATTGTGGATGTGCTGAATGTTATGGAGGCACATAAGGCACTGATGGAACTGGAGAATATACGTATTCTGAAAGGTATGAGGAATTCGTTAAACCGGCAGGTCAACTGTGAGACAGCCAACATTTATAAGACAGTAAATGCGGCAGTAAAGCAAATTGAGGATATCAGATATATCCAGGATACGATTGGCTTTGGGGAGTTAACAGAAGGATTAGCCAATATGGCAGAAGTACGTCTGGCGAATCCGGATGCAACACTAAAAGAATTAGGAATGTTATTAAGCCCGCAGGTGGGAAAGTCGGGTGTGAACCACCGCTTAAGAAAATTAAGTGAGATAGCGGATGGTCTCAGAGGCTGTAAGGAGGAGAAAGCATTATGATCAAAAAATCTATTAAAATCGAATTGCCTAGTGGCTTGGAAGCGCGTCCAGTTGCGCTGCTTGTACAGGTTGCAAGTCAGTATGAGAGCAAGATTCACGTGGAAGTAGAACAGAAACGTGTCAATGCCAAGAGCATCATGGGAATGATGACACTTGGACTTGAAGCAGGTGAAGAGATTATAGTAGAAGCAGACGGTACAGATGAGATGGCCGCAATCGAAGATATTGAAAAATATTTAAGCACACATTAATTTGGAAAAGAACATTTGGGACATATTTAAAAAATATGTCTCAAATTTTTTTGGAAAAATAATAAAAAAATTTGAAAAAAGTGTTGACAAATAAAGTAATGTCATGTATAGTATTACTTGTCGCTGAGGTAAGCGACAACATAAGAAATGCGCGAGTGGCTCAGTTGGTGGAGCGCGACCTTGCCAAGGTCGAGGCCGCGGGTTCGAGTCCCGTCTCGCGCTTTTGTTTTACGCAAAAGAGGCATCCGGTTGGATGCCTCTTTTTTGCGTAAAAAGAGTCCTGCCGGACTCAAACGTCATTCTTTGAATGACGTTCGAGGTCTCGGAGGACCTAAAGTCCTCCTCGGTCGTTGCAAAGCCAAGGTCCACAGGACCTAAAGTCTTCCTCCCACACGTATCCTATTGACACAGTAGGGTAATAGTGCTAATATCCTTTTGTGCGATGCAGTGCTAAAAGAGTAATCTGGAGAAAGGAAATGTGAAGAATTTCATGAGGAAAATAATATGAACTGGGAATTTATTATGAAATATCTGCCGCTTTATGAAAAAGCAGCAGTGCTCACGGTGCGGATCGGGGCGATGGGAGTAGTGATCGCTATTTTAGTTGGTCTGATCTGTGCAGCAATTCAGTATTATAAGATACCTGTGCTGAGGCGTATTGTAGGAATTTATATAGAACTGAGCAGAAACACGCCTCTTTTGGTGCAGCTATTTTTTATCTATTATGGATTACCGAAAATCGGGATCCGTACACAGGCAGATATTTGCGGTGTGGCAGGTCTGGCATTCCTGGGTGGAAGTTATATGGCAGAGGCATTTAGAAGTGGACTGGAAGCTATTGAACCGATTCAGGCAGAGAGTGCAATGAGTCTTGGAATGAATCGTTTTCAAATGATGGTTTATGTGATTTTGCCACAGGCAATGTCCATCAGTGTTCCGGCATTTATGGCAAATGTTATCTTTCTGCTGAAGGAAACCAGTGTATTCAGTGCAATCAGTTTGATGGATCTGATGTTTACGGCAAAGGATCTGATTGGTCTGTATTATAAGACGACAGAGAGTCTGTTTCTTCTGGTAGTATTTTATTTGATGATTTTGCTCCCGGTATCTATTCTGGGCAGCATTCTGGAGAGGAGGCTGCGTTATGCCGGATTTGGGTCTTGAGGTATTGTTTAAAGGAAAAAATATGATTCGATTGCTGGGAGGATTGGGGATTGCTCTGAAGATCAGTCTGATATCTGTTATGATCAGTATTCCACTCGGGATTTTGCTTGGAGCATTGATGACCTGGAAAAATCCCATTGTCAAGGCAATTTTGCGTGTCTATCTTGAGTTTATTCGAATTATGCCACAGATGGTACTGTTATTTCTTGTTTATTTTGGCAGTACCAGAGCATTTGGATGGGATCTGTCCGGAGAGACAGCGTCTATCATTGTATTTATTTTATGGGGAACCGCGGAAATGAGTGATTTGGTAAGAGGAGCCCTGACCAGCATTCCAAAGCATCAGTATGAGAGTAGTGAGGCGCTGGGATTAAGCAGGGGACAGACTTATCTGTATATCATTATTCCTCAGACATTACGCAGACTGATTCCGTTATCCATTAATCTGATTACGCGAATGATCAAGACGACCAGTTTGATTCTGATGATTGGTGTGGTAGAAGTGCTGAAGGTGGCACAGCAGATTATTGAGGCGAATCGTATGGCCAGTCCGAATGCGGCTTTTGGAATCTATCTGGCAGTATTTTTGCTATACTTCTTTGCCTGCTGGCCGATCAGCCTGCTGGCAAAATATCTGGAAAAGAGGTGGAAATAAAACATGGCAGAAGAGTTATTAAAAATAGAACATCTGACAAAAAAGTTTGAGGATCATATCATTCTGAATGATGTGAATCTGACTGTGCACAGGGGAGAAGTAATTGTCGTAGTCGGACCAAGTGGATGTGGTAAGAGCACGATGCTGCGTTGTATCAATGCACTGGAGCCAATTCAGGGAGGAACTATTGAGATCGACGGTCAGCAGATCATTGATACCTTTGAGGACCTGATTCGTGCGGCCTACGGTGAAAAGTCCCCGGATGG
>CAKRON010000019.1 GCA_934373455.1 uncultured Marvinbryantia sp. | reverse complement strand
TCTTTGCCGTATAAGTATGGGTCTCTCTGTGTGTTCTTGCCCGCTCCAGCATATCTTTCTGCATAGTTTCCAGAACTTCTGCCACCTTGCTGTTCAGTTCTTCCAGAGATACTGCAATCTTTTCTCTGGTATCACGACGAACGATCACAGCCTGTCCTGCTTCGATATCCTTTGGTCCCAGTTCGATACGTACCGGGATACCACGCATTTCGCTTTCAGAGAACTTCCATCCAGGACTCTTATCAGAATCATCCATTCTTGCACGGATACCGCTCTTAACCAGTGCTTCTTTTACTTCTGCTGCTTTCTCCAGAACGCCTTCCTTCTTCTGCTGAATCGGAATTACCATTGCCTGTACCGGTGCGATTCTAGGAGGCAGAACCAGTCCGCTGTTATCACCATGCACCATAATGATGGCACCGATCATACGTGTTGTCATACCCCAGGATGTCTGATGTACATATTTTAAAGTATTGTCTTTGTCTGTATACTGAATATCAAATGCTTTCGCAAATCCATCACCAAAATTATGGCTGGTTCCGGACTGCAGTGCCTTACCGTCATGCATCAGAGATTCAATCGTATAAGTAGCTTCTGCACCTGCAAATTTCTCTTTATCTGTCTTGCGGCCTTTGATAACCGGAATTGCCAGCACTTCTTCACAAAAATCTGCATATACATTCAGCATCTGAATGGTACGTGCTTCTGCATCTTCTGCTGTAGCGTGTGCGGTATGTCCTTCCTGCCACAGGAATTCTCTGGAACGTAAAAATGGTCTGGTTGTCTTTTCCCAACGCATAACAGAGCACCACTGATTATATACCTTTGGAAGGTCACGATAAGAATGAATGTCATTCGCATAGAAATCACAGAACAAAGTCTCAGATGTCGGACGTACACACATTCTTTCCGGCAGTGGTTCCAGACCTCCATGAGTCACCCATGCTACTTCCGGTGCAAATCCTTCTACGTGATCTTTTTCTTTTTGAAGAAGACTTTCCGGAATCAGCATCGGCAGATAGACATTCTCCACACCTGTTTCCTTGAATCTTCTGTCCAGTTCATGCTGGATATTTTCCCAGATCGCGTATCCGGCCGGTTTGATAACCATGCAGCCTTTTACACTTGTATAATCTGTCAATTCTGCTTTTTTAACAACGTCTGTATACCATTGCGCAAAATCTTCTTCCATGGAAGTAATTGACTCTACGAGTTTCTTTTCCTTTGCCATGTTTTCCACCTCATTCTCTCATATTCTTCAATTGGAATGCCGCTGGCATCCTTATTAGTCTCTACTATAACGATTTCATGCGATTTCGTCAAGAATCTCCTAAATTTTTCTGGTATTTTTCCATTTGTTATGCTAGATTTATAGAAAGGATATGTGTCACATTTCCCACAAATATTGTCATAGCGCTGTCGCGGAAAGGGGCTTTTATGAACTCTCCTGTTCTTTACAGAAAACGTCTGATTCCTGCTGAATGTGTTCTTCTTGACCGGGATCGTGTCATCCTGTGTACAGAAGATCTTCTGGTCACAACCTGGGATACCATACGCCCAAAGAAAGAGCTCAGTCATGGTATCTCTGCTTTTTTCTGGAAGCAGGGGGTAAAAGTCAGTAAGTTCTATGACCACAAAGATCAGCTGATCTGCTGGTACTGTGACATCATTACGCATGAATATTCCCCTGAAACCAATACTTATATCACGATTGATCTGCTGGCAGATGTGCTGATTTATCCAAATGGAGAGGTAAAAGTCGTGGATCTTGATGAACTCGCTGATGCCGTTGAACAGCATCTTATCTCTCAGGATATGCTTCTCACTGCACTTCGACAGCTCAATGATCTCCTGTCCCACATCTATGACGGCAGCTTTTCAAAATACCAGGAGTATCTTGAAAATATTGAAAATAATGAAAAAAAGCGGGAAACCATTTAAGGTTTCCCATTTGTTCGACTTGAACTCTATACTTCTAATACAATCTTTCTTCCCGATGGTCGATATGGCACCATCTCTACTCCTGCTGATTTCAGCATTCTTTTGGATGCCAGAACATTTGTCTCATCTGCATATTTATCTGATGCATAGACCAGTTTTCTGATTCCCGACTGAATGATGGCTTTTGCACATTCATTGCACGGAAACAGTGTAACATATAAAGTTGCTCCTTCCAGGCTGCCTCCTCTGTAGTTCAGGATCGCATTCAGCTCTGAATGAGTGGTATACCAATATTTGCTGTCCAGTCCTTCTGCATCTCTGCTCCATGGATATTCATCATCAGAACATCCTATCGGGAATCCATTATATCCCATGGACAAAATTTTATTATCCGGGCTTACAATGCAGGCTCCTACCTGAGTATTCGGATCCTTGGATCTCATACCTGCCAATATGGCAACTCCCATAAAGTATTCATCCCATGTAATATAGTCTGTACGTTTATTTGACATGATCTCCACCTTTATTTAATCCTGTTCAATCAGTTCAATTCTTCTCTTATGACGTTCCGCATTGGAAAACGGAGTATCCAGGAAAGTATCGACAATCTTCAGTGCCAGTCCAGGTCCTACCACTCTTCCCCCAAGTGCAAGAATATTGGCATCATTATGCTGTCTGGTAGCTTCTGCCGTAAAACAGTCAGTGCAAAGTGCTGCCCGGATTCCTTTTACTTTATTTGCTGCGATAGAAATCCCAATTCCTGTTCCGCAGATCAGAATTCCTCTGTCGCATTCTCCGGAATTAATGGCAGATGTTACTTTTCTCGCATAGATCGGATAATCTACAGCCTCTTCGCTGTCACATCCGAAATCTTTATATTCCAGTCCTCTTTCTTCCAGATGCTTTAAAATCTCTTTTTTTAATTTGTAACCGCCGTGGTCACATGCTACTGCTATCATGCTCCTCTTCCTCCTGTAATAATACATTTGTTAATTTTGAAATAATAATTTCCAGTACATCAAAGCAATGTCCGTATTCTTCCAGTGCTTTCCCATGAGGATCATAAATCTGTTCCTCTTCTGTCTGACTGTATTCTGCAATGGTATAGAGATTCTGTACTTTCTCGCCGTATTCTTCCTGAATCTTCTCCTTCTGTATCTGCTCCATCGTCAGAATCAATGTCCGTTCATCAAAATCATCTTCTGAAAACTGGACAGCCACATGCTCACTCACATCCAGATTATGCTGTTCCAGAATATCCTTCGCTTTTGGATTCACAGGTTCCGGGAATAGTACAATCATTCCCTTAGAATCCACCAGAATATCTTCCAGCAGCAGCTTGTTCTGTAAAATAGCTTCTGCCATCGGTCCTCTGCAAGTGTCACTGTGACTTACAAACAATACTTTATCATATTTCTTCATATAACTTTCCCCTGTTAAACCTGGACAATCTGATGCCCGGCAGCTTTCACCATCCGATTCATGATTGCCTGTCCCAGATTTGGTGTCTCAAAGGCTTCCGAATATATACAACTCACTTGCTGTTCATCAAATTCCCGCAGAACTGCATACAGATGTCTGGAAATACTCAGTTCATCCTTTCTGCTGCCCATTGATTTTACCGCACCGCCGCAGTATCTGTGCTTCGTCTCATCCGAAGCAATGACTCCGGGACAATTTCCTTTCTTCAATTCTTCACAGATACGCTCATTAATATAGGAAATAACTTTCTCCTCTTCTCCTTCTACAATTACCATATCTGCTTTTGGTGCATAATGTTTATAACGCATCCCCGGTGCTTTCGGACGCTGCTTACAATCTGCTGATAACAAAGTCGGATCTACTTCCACCTGTCCGATCACTTCTTCCAGCATTCCTTTATTAATGTATCCGGGACGTAAGATGGTCGGTACACCGGTACTTAAGTCCACAATCGTGGATTCCACTCCGATTCCCACACTTCCTCCATCCAGAATCATATCTATCTTTCCCGTCATATCATCTGCCACGTGCTGTGCTGTCGTAGGACTTGGTCTTCCTGATGTATTTGCACTTGGCGCTGCTATATAGCCGCCGCCTGCTTCAATCATCTTCAAGGCTACCGGATGATTCGGCATACGTACTGCTACAGTATCCAGCCCGCCGGTTGTTCCATGCGGCACCACATCCTTTTTTTGAAAAATCATCGTCAGCGGTCCCGGCCAAAAAGCATCTGCCAGCAATTCGGCTTCTTTCGGAACTTTTTCTGCTATCTTATACAGATCTTCCATTCTGGCTATGTGAACAATCAACGGATTATCTGAAGGTCTTCCCTTCGCTGCATAGATCTTAAATGCCGCCTGTTCATCCAGGGCATTCGCTCCCAAACCGTATACTGTCTCTGTCGGGAACGCCACCAGGCCGCCTGCCCGCAGGATCTGACCTGCCTTTTCCATATCGTTTTCATCTATCTGATTCGTCATATCTGCTATGATCGTCTGCATGAATATTCGCTTCCTTTTTTTCTTGTAAGTATACCATTTACTGCTACTGAACGCAATAGAGGTTTAAAAATGTCAATATGCCTTCACAGATTGCCTCTGCCACCAGATCCTGATAATCCTCATCTGTCAGTTTTTCTGCTTCGCTGCTATTGCTTAAAAATCCGCATTCTGCAATGACTGTGGGAATTTCTGTTTTCTTCAGTATATAATATGTATCATTGGCCTTAATTTCCCGCGGTCTGTCAATCTGAAGCTTCTGATTGAGTGATTCCTGCAATATTTCTGCCAGTTTTTTACCTTCCTGAGATGTCTCATAATAAAAAACCTGGGGTCCGCATACGGATTCCTGCGTATAACTGTTTTGATGAATGCTCACTGCAAGATCTGCGCCGGATTCATTTATCAGCTTACATCTTTTTTTCATATCCTGCTGCTTTTTATTCTCTTCTGTTTCATCATATAAGCCCTGATCTTTTTCTCTGGTCATAACAGTCTTAATTCCACGATCCGCCAGTTTCTTCTGTACTTTTTGCGCAATTGACAGATTTATTTCTTTTTCCAGGATTCCTCCAACCCCTACTTTTCCGGAGTCAAATCCTCCGTGACCGGCATCTATCACTACTTTATATTCTTTTATTACGGCTGATACAGACATAGTAAGATTTCTGTGTATTTCCTGCATCTGTGCTCCGAGCCTTCCTATATAGAACGCTCCTATCAGAATCAGTACTGCCATCACAAGTTCCAGCTGTCTTTTTCCCATAAAAATTCCTGCTGCCCATCTTTCTACTAATGTATGCAGCAGGAGTTTCTTTTATTGTTTTATTTTTATATGATGTACTAGCTTATATATTTGGCAATCAGATCCCATACAGAATCATCTTCCAGCCCCAGTTTCCATTCTGCCACACCGGCCAGATTATAATTCTTAATCAATTCCAGCTTCTTGGTCAGTGATTTGCTGTCTTCCAGCCAGATCTGATACAACGCTCCATCAGAACCGGTAAATTCTGCATAATTCTGACCAGTCGTCTCATCCCAGGTGCTTTCTGCCTGATTATTCTCCAGGGTCTGCTGTGCCGTACTCATGCCCATCGCTTCACTGGTTACAGATGTGGTTCCGTCTTCATTTGTCGTTGTGCACCACAATCTTGTATAGAATGGTATGCCACTGATAATCTTGGAAGCTGCTACATCTGTCAGAGTATTTTTGATTCCCTCTTCTTCAAATGACAGACTGGCTACGGATCCGGCTGCTTCTGATCCGGCATAATGCTCATCATATCCCATAATGATCACATAATCACACACTTCACCCAGTGCTTTTCTGTTATAATGAGCCGTGAAATCCATCGGTACAGGTACATCGACTGACAATACAATGCCATTCTTTCTGCACATGACAGACAATTCTCTCACGAACTGCACGTAACCGTCTGCCGCATCTTCTGAGATGTTCTCAAAATCCACATTAATTCCATCAAAACTATACTCTATCGCTGCGGCAATCAGCTGATTTTGAATCTTGTTTCTTGAAGAAGTACTGTTCATCACTTTCGCAAAATCAATATTCTCACTGAAATTATCGATCAGCGGCCAAACTTCCATGTTATTATTATGGGCTGTTTCTACATAATCTGACAACGCCAGTGAATCCAGTGTGCCATCGTTCGCTGCTATGCTAAACCAGGTCGGTGATATGGTATTCACCTTCTTAACATTTGCAATATCGTATATGATATTGTAATTGGCATCCATGCTGGTGGTCTGATGCCATACCATATTTATCTTATAGTTTTTCTCTATATTCGTATATTCCGGCGCTGTAAAATCACTGGTAATGGTCTCTGTACGCTCCTTCACCAGTCTGTCATTCTTTATGTAGCCGATATAGCCATCCTGCGTCAGTATCTTGGTCCAGTCTTCCATTGGTTCCAGAATCCGGACAACTTCATTCTTCTCCACTTCCCGAAGAATCGGACTCTTAATTCCACCAAGGGTTCTTACTTTGCCTTTCTTGCGGATACTCGCAACTGTCACATCCCCCCGCACCTTATTGATGACTATTCTGTCCGGTTCATGAAAGATCTCAAAGGAAATATCTGTATACTGTTTTACAAAATCCAGAGAAATATAAGTCTGTGAGCCATCAATCAATACAATATTATATGTCAGACTCTGTGCCTTTCCATCTGCTGTATAACTGCTGCTTCCCGCCGGAATCTGAACAATATCCGTCGGCATGGTATATAACATGGTATTATTCTCTGAATCCCAGTAAAAATAATCATTCAGCTCATCTTTGACTGCCTGATAATCCACATATGCTACTTCATCTATAATCTTCCCTTTATAGGGCAGGATTTCGCTGTCCACCACAATGGCTGCCTCATCTTCACTGTTCAATCCAAAATATTCCTGACTGTCCATTACCTCTGAGGATGGTGTATATTTCTGGATCAGCCTGGTAAGAAATCCTATACCGGCTACCACCACAATCAACAGAACTACCGCCAGTATCGGCGCCGCCTTTTTCTTCATGTCTGCTCCTTTCGTTACACTATACTTTCTGCTCAAAAGTATAGCATACTTTAAGGCATACATCTAACAGTTTTCGACTTTTTCATAAAAACTTCATATAAACTTAAGTATTATCTGTTCAGGGAGTTCCAAAGGTTTATAATTTCATTTTTCCTACTTTATCGAATCCTATTCCGCATATTTCATTTTTCTGATTAAAGCGATAATCCCGCATATAATCAGATTCTTCTCGGACGTAATTTGCTATCCCGTAACTGGTACTTGGTCTTCCGTTCAGCCACAGTGAAAGTCCGGCATTCTGATACTCTTCCAGTTCCTTGTACAGACTGCTTCCCAGTACTTTTTCCCTGCGCTTTTGGGGAGTTTCTCCGGCATAAAACATATCTTGTGACTTTCTGTATCCGATGTCCCTCACTTCTTTCTGTTTCTTCTTTCGAACTTTGCCGAGAGATGCATGTGTGATATATTTCTGTTTGAAGTCCGGAAGAAGACTATTTTCAGAGAAGACGGTCATTATAATTCATGTATCTGTTGCTTTTTTGAAATGAATGCGAAGACCTTCGCATCTGAGAAATAGTTGCAGAAGAACCTGCAGAATGATAATGTCCTCCTTCCTTTTATATTTAATATGTGTCTTCTCTTATTGTCATTATATATCACAAGGTTTTATTTGGCAAGTTATTTCTTAATTTTTCTTTTTGTTTACCGTATTGCACTTTACATTTTTGAGTAAAGTAGGATATACTGTAAACAGAAAGGTTGCTGACATCAGTAGCCTTTCAAGATATCAGGCAAGGAAGTGATTTCATGAAAATTGAAAGACTCAATGAAAATCAGATACGCTGTACATTAACTCGTGAAGACCTGGCTGACCGTAAACTGAAGCTCAGCGAACTGGCATATGGTACCGAAAAAGCAAAATCTCTTTTCCGGGATATGATGCAGCAAGCTGCCTATGAATGTGGTTTTGAAGCAAATGATATTCCTCTTATGATTGAGGCAATTCCAATATCTGCGGATTCCATTATCCTGATTATTACAAAAGTTGAAGATCCGGAAGAACTGGATACCCGATTTGCGAAGTTTTCTCAGGGAACAGTTTCAGACGATAATAATGATCTGCTTGGTGCACTTTCTTCCATGAAAACAGAAGGCGCCGATGATATTCTGAATCTTTTTCAGAAAATACGCGATGCACATAAAGCTTTATCGGGCAAAGCAGACGATAATTCTGATGAAAAGAAATCAGAATCTGACACAGAGGAAGATCTCTATGTAGAAATGAAGAAGATCTATGGATTCTACAGTCTGGATCATGTGATCCGGGCAGCCCATATTCTTCAGGGAAGTTACACCGGTGTAAATTCTCTTTATAAAGATCCTTCCGATGGATCTTATCATCTGATTCTGAACAAATCTTCTCATTCACCGGAGGAATTTAACCGTATCTGTAA
The DNA here is from genome assembly GCA_934373455.1 of uncultured Marvinbryantia sp. Classification (GTDB taxonomy): domain Bacteria; phylum Bacillota; class Clostridia; order Lachnospirales; family Lachnospiraceae; genus Marvinbryantia. The sequence goes on along the minus strand of CAKRON010000019.1, from coordinate 23,772 downwards.
TATGATTTCTGAATACGGAAGCAGCTTAAAATATTCTGCCGGAACAGAAGCTTATCTGATAGAACACGGAGAGGCAATTGTTCTGGAAAATGCACTGCAGAAACTTGCAGCGATCTGAATTTCACAAAATCCAAAAATGGAGCGGTTGCATAACAACCGCTCCATTTTCATGATAAAAAGGTACATCGCTTTGACTTATTTGCCAACGCTTTCCAGATATGCATTCAGTCTTGCTACTACAAGATCTACTGGAAGTCCATGAACCATAGCTGCTTCTTCTAAAGATTCTGCCTGTGAAGAAGGGCATCCTACACAGTGCATTCCACTAGCCATTAATACTCCTGCCATATTTGGATCTAACTGAAGGATTTCGCCAATCAGCATGTCTTTATTTACTTTTGCCATTTTTATTTCCTCCTGGTATCGTATTCTTCTTTTGTGTTCTGCCACGAGTCTCTACGGCAAGACACTTTCATGATCGATTATAATGCCTATTTGATCTTGCGTCAAGGGATCAACGCAACGTCTTATTCAGGCATCTCATTCCGGAATGCCGGCTCTGGATGTTTTCAGGAAAATCTTCATTTTTTCCAGATTTTTTTGTCCGTCTTTTCTTCCAAGCTGATATACTTCTTCCAGTTTCTCCGGATCATTTTCTGTGCGGGAAATGGTGATTGGCTCGCTTGGGCGAATGACCAGCGCCTTTCCTGCTTTTTCCTGTTCTTCTACCAGACGCAGTTCTTCATTATACATGATATGGCGTTGTTTCATGGCTTTTGCCACTTCCGGATATTTATGCAGCAGCGTTTTAAAAAGAGGAATCATCTTGTTTTTCTTCTTATGATATGTCTTATCTCTGGTCAAGATAATGATATTTCTCTCATATCCTATACTGCGAAACCATTCCAGCGGAATGGAATCCGCAATCCCGCCATCCAGCAGCTGATACCCGTCCACTTCAACAATATTGGATAATAAAGGCATCGAGGCAGACGCCCTGAACCAGTCCAGGTCTTTATCTTTTCCGGTGGTGCATTTGTGATACACTGCCTCTCCGGTAGTCACATCCGTACCCACCACATAAAATTCAGCCGGATTATTCTGGAATGTCTCCGTATCAAAGGGATCCAGTTTTTCCGGAATCTCATGATAGCAAAATTCCGTGCCAAAATAATCACCTGTTTTAAGCAAAGAATGGAATCCTGCATACCGAGGATCCCTTCCATATTTCTTATTATAACGAATGCTCCGACCAATCTGCTTTGATTTGTAATTGCAGCCAAATACTGCTCCGGCAGAGACTCCCACAGCTCCGTCTACCCATATGTTGTTCTCCATCATGACATCCAGCACACCTGCTGTATACATGCCACGCATGGCACCGCCTTCCAGTATCAAACCTGTCTTCATTCTATCTACTTCCTTTTTCCATATCCTTTAAAAAAGTCTGACAGCGCATCCAGAGTTTTTACCAATACCGGCGTCTCCTCATCTGTCAGTTTTTCCATAACTGCCTGCGTCATCTGCCGATGATAATCTGCATGATGTTCATAGGCCGCAACGCCTTTTTCTGTCAATCTGACAAAAACCAGCCGGCGGTCTTCTTCGCCCCTGTAGCGTTCCACATAATTTTTTCTGACAAGATGATTGATGGCTGTAGTCAGTGACCCAACTGTAATATTCAGCTTTCTGGCAACAGAAGACATATTACTTCCTTCTCCCAGTCCAATTGCTTCTATCACATGCATATCATTATTCGTGATATCCTTAAACTCATCGGTGATAATTGCCTTCTCTTCCAGAACCCACACCTCATTAATCAGATTCACCAGTATATAATTGATCTTCTCTGCTGCGTTATCCATTTTCTCTTCCATGTATGCTACCATATCTTTCTACTGCTATTTGTTATCTCATATCTGATTATATCCTTTTTTTCAGTTTTGGGGCAACCATTTTTTATCCGTAAATAAAGAATTTATTACTTCTTCCACCGTTTCGATTTTCTCTGCTTTCCACGCATCTGCTCCGCAAAACAAAAGTGCATCTTCTACTTCACCTTTTGCTGCGTGAACCAACGCATCTGTAATACAATATGGAATCTCCATTGGTTTACATTTTTTCAGGCATCCATGGCATTTTTGCGGTCTGATTTTTTCTCCGCTCTGCACTTTTTTCAAAAATGAATTTAAAATTGCTCTGCCAGGCATTCCCACAGGACTTTTGGTGATTACGATATCTGTTTCTTTTGCATCAATGTATGCCTGTTTATAACGAATATCTGCATCACATTCTTTCGTTGTGACAAAACGAGTGGCCACCTGAACGGCATCTGCGCCCAATTCAAAGGCATGTCTGACCTCTTTTGGGCTGCTGATGCCTCCTGCCAGCGCTATCGGAATACTTTTTTTCGCTTTTTGCGCGTACTCTTTTACCGTTTCCATGATCCGGCAAACTTCTTCATCATAGTTTTTCTTTTTTTCCTTTACATATTCCGTCAGCTGTTCCGGGGAGAAGCCAAGATGTCCCCCTGCCAGTGGTCCTTCAATTACAACAAGATCCGGCAGACGCTGATATTTTTTCTCCCAGTATTTTAAAATTAATCTGGCTGATCTCTCAGATGATACAATCGGAGCCAGGGCTGTTTTGGCTTTACCTGCAATCGCCGGCAAATCCATCGGAAGTCCCGCACCTGATACAATAATATCTGCTCCTGCCTGTATTGCCTCTTTTACATATCGCTCATAGTGCTGCATTGCCACCATTATATTAAATCCAATGACACCGTCCGGTGAAATCTTTCGCGCCTTTTGATATTCACTGTGTATCGCCCGCGCATTTGCCTCTTCTGTATTTCCATCAAAATCAGGTTCCCGAAAGCCAATCTGTGCCGCTGAAATGATTCCTACTCCACCGTGTTTTGCCACTGCACCTGCCAGATTTCCAAGACTGATTCCAATACCCATACCACCTTGAAGAATCGGTCTTTTTACAGTCAGTCCACCGATCTGCAATTCTTTTTCCATTTGTTCCTCCATAAACTGAGCATCTTTTCGATGGGAGATTCTCACCCATCTATTATAATTTTCGAAACCTCTGGTAACGATGTTCTGTCAGTTCCGCTTCTGTCATTTTCTCATATTTGCGTAAGAAACAGCCTATGTCATTTTCCAGCGAATATGTCACCTGATACAAATTTTCTCTGGTAAAATCCTCCGGTTCCGGAATTACTTTATCCACAATTCCCTGCGTTTTTAAACAATCTGATGTGAGTTTCATCACTTTTGCCGCTTCTTTTGCTTTGGTACTGTCTTTCCATAAAATGCTGGCAAACCCTTCCGGCGATAAAATCGAATACACGGCATTCTCCAGCATCCATACTTCATCCGATGTGGCAAGCGCCAGCGCGCCTCCACTTCCGCCTTCTCCAATGATCACAGTCAGCACCGGTACTTTCAGCGATGACATCTCATAAATATTTCTGGCAATTGCTTCTCCCTGTCCCCGTTCTTCTGCTTCGATTCCGCAAAAAGCTCCGGGTGTATCCACAAAACAAATCACCGGACGGTGGAATTTTTCTGCCTGTTTCATCAGACGCAGTGCTTTCCGATATCCTTCTGGTTTTGGCATCGCAAAATTACGCTCAATATTTTCTTTTGTGCTGCTTCCTTTTTCCTGGGCAATTACGGTTACTGTCTGACCATTAAATCTGGCAATTCCGCCGATTACCGCCGGATCATCTCCATACAGACGGTCTCCGTGAAACTCCTGAAAATCAGTGAACAGTGCCTGAATATAGTCACTTCCTACCGGACGGTCTTTTTTTCTTGAAATCAAAACCCGGTCCCAGACATCTCTTTTTGTCTGTTTCGGTTCTATTTCCTGTATGATCTGATTTTCGTTCTGGAAGTCACGGACGGTTTCATCCTTCTCGCTGTGAAGATCCAGCAGATTTCCCAGCACTTCTTTCATGTGTGGTCTTTCTACTATGGCATCTAAGAATCCATGTTCCAGCAAAAATTCTGCTCTTTGAAATCCTTTCGGAAGTCTCTGACGAATGGTCTGTTCAATCACTCTTGGTCCGGCAAATCCTATCAGCGCTCCCGGCTCTGCAAGAAGTATATCTCCAAGCATGGCAAAACTGGCCGTTACTCCGCCTGTCGTCGGATCTGTCAGCACACTGATATACAGAAGTCCTGCGTCACTGTGACGCTTAAAAGCCGCTGACGTCTTAGCCATCTGCATCAGAGATATGATTCCTTCCTGCATTCTGGCTCCCCCTGAGCAGCAAAATAAAATAACCGGCAGATGTTCTTCTGTTGCACGTTCCACGGCGCGAGTGATCTTTTCTCCCACATTTTCGCCCATGCTGGCCATGAGAAAACGTCCATCGCATACACCTATGACAGTCTCACTGCCATTGATTCTGCCTTTTCCGGTCACCACTGCTTCATTTAATCCAGTCTTTGCTTTCAATGCTTCCAGTTTTTCCGGATAACCACGATATTCCATAGGATTTGACACAGGCATCTGCGCATCCCATTCTTCAAAACTATTTTCATCCAGAATCATCTCCAGACGTTTATAGGCCGGCACATGAAAGTAGCCACCACATTTGGGACAGATATAATATCCAGCTTCTGCCTCTTCTGCAATAATTGCTTTCTCACACTGATTACACTTTCGCATCAGTCCTTCCGGCACTTCTGGCTTATACTGCCTGTTTTCCACACGTCTCAGAGATATACTTCTGTTTTTCTTAAACATATTATCCAGCTTCATAATTGATTCCTTATAAACTCTATATCAATGTTTCCTGAAACAAAATCAGGATGGTTCACAATTCCATACTGGTAATCCACATTTGTGTCAACCCCTTCAATGATCACTTCACCCAGGGCACTGCGCAGCTTATCAATTGCCTCTTTCCGGCTGTTTGCCCAGACAATCAGCTTGGCAATCATAGAATCATAAAAAGGTGTAATGGTGTATCCACTGTAAATTGCCGTGTCAATTCTCACACCTTTTCCGCCCGGAAGATACATATCACGGATCGTTCCTGGAGACGGTCGAAAGTTTTTTTCCGGATTTTCTGCATTGATTCTGCACTCAATGGCATGACCGGAAATATGAATATCTTTTTGCGTAAACATCAGTTTTTCTCCGGATGCAATGCGAATTTGTGCTTTTATCAGATCGATTCCTGTCACACATTCTGTCACCGGATGTTCTACCTGTATTCTGGTATTCATTTCCATGAAATAAAAGTTTTCATTTTTTTCCAGCAAAAATTCAATCGTTCCGGCGTTGGTATATCCGGCTGCTTTCGCCGCTTTTACCGCTGCTTCTCCCATTTTACTGCGAAGCTCCTCAGACAATGCCGGAGATGGGGATTCTTCTATTAATTTCTGATGATTTCTCTGTATAGAACAGTCTCGTTCGCCCAAATGTACCACATTTCCATAATTGTCTGCCAGAATCTGAAATTCTATGTGACGTGGATGAAGTACCAGATGTTCCAGATACATCGTCTTATCATGAAACGCATTTTCTGCTTCTTTCTGAGCCATTCGAAATGCAGCTTCAAATTCTTCCGGTTCGTATACTTCACGCATACCTTTTCCGCCGCCTCCAAGGGCTGCTTTGATCATAATCGGATAGCCGATTTCTTCTGCAAGCCGTTTTCCTTCTTCGGCGGTATAAATAGCTTCTTTACTTCCCGGGATTACCGGAACACCGGCGGCAATCATGGTATTTCTTGCCTCCTGTTTATTTCCCAGTCTGGCAATTGTTTTTGCATCCGGTCCAATAAAAGTAATATGACATTGCTCACACAGTTCTGCAAACTTGCTGTTTTCTGACAGAAATCCAAATCCGGGATGAATGGCATCCGCCCCGGAAACAATGGTTGCACTGATGATGCGTTCCATACTCAGATAACTTTCCGATGAGGCTGCCGGACCGATACAGATCGCTTCATCTGCCAGTTTGGTATGCAGTGCTTCTTTATCTGCTTCTGAATAAACAGCCACTGTTTCTATTCCCATTTCCCGACATGCACGTATGATACGAACCGCAATCTCTCCGCGGTTGGCAATGAGTATTTTCTTCATCATGTATCCTTTCTAACCAACCATAAAGGTCAGTTCTGCACTGACTACTACTTTTCCATCTACAGAAGCAACTGCTTCTCCGACTCCTACCGGTCCTTTGGATTTGATAATTCTGGTTTCCAGACGGAGTTTATCTCCCGGAACAACTTTACCGCGGAATTTGCACTTTTGGATTCCTCCAAAATATGCTGTTTTTCCCTTATTTTCTTCCAGACTCAAGATTGCAACTGCTCCGGCCTGAGCCAGAGCTTCTACTGTCAGGACTCCCGGCATTACCGGTTCCTGTGGAAAATGTCCGGCAAAAAATTCCTCTCGGTAGGATACGCATTTATATGCGACCGCATACTGTCCCGGTTCATAATCTTCTACATAATCCAAAAGAAGAAATGGATGTCTGTGAGGAATGATCTCCTGAATCCCCTTAATATCCAAATGTCTCATACTTATACTCCTTTACATCATTGCTCAATTTCAAAACTTGCTCAATGACCTTAACGTATTCTGAATAAAGGCTGCCCGTATTCTACCGGCTGGCCGTTTTCTACTAATATTTCTGCTATGGTTCCGTCGTAATCGCTCTCGATTTCATTCATAAGTTTCATAGCTTCTACAATGGCCAGTACCTGACCTTTTTTTATCGTATCTCCCACTTGTACGAAAGCATCCGCATCTTCTGCCGGCGCTGCATAAAATACACCTACCAGCGGAGATGTGATCGTTTTTCCTTCTGCTGATAAGGCAGTTTCTTCTGCAGCAGCCATTTCCTGTGATGGTACAGATATCTGCGGAGATACTGCCGCAGTAACCAGCGGCGACTGTTCCGATGATCCTGTATTCTGATAGATCACGGTTTTACCCTGTTTTTTTGCCAGTCTGACTGTCATACCGCTTTCTTCATATGAAAATTCCGTTAAGTTTGATGCTGAAACTGTATTGACCAGCCGAATCATCTGTTCGATATCCATCTTCTGCTTCCTTTCCGGTTATTCTGAATAACGCTTTAACAATAATGTTGCATTATGTCCGCCAAATCCCAGAGAATTTGTCATAACACAGTGTAATTCTTTCTTTACAGGTTCACCGATTGTATAATTCAAATCACATTCCGGATCTGCTTCTGTAGTGCCGACTGTTGGATGGATATAGCCTTCTTCCAGGGATTTTACACAGGTAACGAATTCTACTCCACCGGCTGCACCAAGCAAATGTCCGATCATGGATTTTGTGGAATTGATGTGCAGATTTTTCGCAGCTTCACCAAATGCCTTCTTAATAGCTCTTGTCTCAAACAGATCATTATGATGGGTACTGGTTCCATGAGCATTGATATAATCCACTTCTTCTGGTTTTACATCTGCTTCTTTCATGGCATATTCCATCGCTTTTGCTGCGCCGCTTCCATCTTCACATGGTGATGTAATATGATAAGCATCTCCTGTTGCACCATAGCCTGCCAGTTCTGCATAAATATGTGCATTTCTGGCAAGTGCGTGTTCCAGTTCTTCCAGTACTACGACTCCGGCGCCTTCACCCAGCACAAATCCGCTGCGGTCTTTATCAAATGGAATCGACGCACGAAGAGGATCAGTGGATGTGGTCAGTGCCGTCAGATTGGTAAATCCGGCTATGGCTGTCGGCGTAATACTGCTCTCTGTTCCTCCCGCCAGCATAATTTCCGCATCTCCATACTGAATCGCCCGAAGAGCATCTCCGATACAATTTGTTCCGGATGCACAGGCGGTTACTACATTGGTACATTTTCCTTTCAAGCCAAGCTGGATGGATACATTTCCTGCTGCCATATTGGATATCATCAACGGTACCAGCAGTGGATTCACTCTTCCCGGTCCTTTTGTGAGAATTTTTTCATATTCTTTTTCAATAATGCCTAAAGATCCGATTCCTGATCCGATAATCACTCCGGCGCGAAATGGATCTTCCTGTTCCATATCCAGTCCTGCATCTTCAAATGCCTCTTTTGCTGCTGCCACTGCAAACTGAGAAAATGTCTCCATTCTGCGGGCTGCTTTTGCATCCATACGCTCTTTTGCCTGAAAATCTTTTACTTCTGCAGCCAGCTTTACTTTATATGCTGTTGTATCAAATTTTGTAATTTCACCGATTCCGACTGTTCCGGCTTTGATGGAATTCCAGAATTCCTCTACCGTATTTCCAATTGGAGTCACAGCTCCCAGACCAGTTACTACTACTCTTCTTTTCATGTTTGTTTTCCTTTCTTTTCCTTTCATGCAAGCATGAACGGCTTTCTGACATTTGAACCCTGGTGTCAGCACATTCCACCGTCTACATGAAGCACCTGTCCGGTAATGTATCGGGCATCTTCTGATGCCAGAAATGCCGCTGCCGCTGCCACATCTTCCGGTTTGCCAAACTTTCCGAGAGGAATCTGTTTTCTGCTGTTTTCTTTTACGCTGTCACTTAATACGTCTGTCATATCGGTTTCGATAAATCCTGGTGCAATTGCATTGACGGTAATTCCTCTGGATGCCAGTTCCTTTGCTGCTGTCTTGGTGAGTCCGATTACTCCGGCCTTCGATGCCGCATAATTTGCCTGTCCGGCATTTCCGGCTACTCCTACGACAGATGCCATATTTACGATTCGTCCGCTTTTCTGTTTCAACATATAGCGGGATACAAAACGAATCATATGAAAAGTTCCTTTTAAATTCGTATCCAGCACCTGGTCAAAGTCTTCTTCTGACATACGCATTAAAAGTCCGTCTCTTGTAATTCCTGCATTATTCACTAACACATCGATTCGTCCGTTTTCTGTTATGACTCTTTCTACAAACTTCTGGCAGCTTTCAAAATCTGCCACATTGCACTGCATGGTATCTGCCTGTGCTCCCATCTGTTCGATCTGCGCCTTTACTTCCAGGGCTGCAGTTTCTGATCCATTATAATTAATGATTACTTTGTATCCGTCTTTTGCCAGGCGCAGGGCGATGGCCTTGCCAATTCCCCTGGAGGCACCGGTTACAACTGCTATTTTCTGTTCTGACATAATATCTCCTATTTCATTCAAGAATGTTTCAGAATTTTTCCAGGTCTTCCCAACAGGATACATGAAGCACCTGTACATTTTTATCAATCTTCTTTAAAAATCCTTCTAATGTTTTTCCCGGACCGATTTCTATAAAGGTATCCACCTGATCTTCTATGAGTGTCTGCATACTTTGCATCCAACGTACCGGGGAATACATCTGTCTTACCAACAGGTCAGCGATTTCTGATTCTTCTGTTATTTTCTGTGCATTCACATTGGTTACATATGGGATCTGCAATTTTTTAAACTGTATCTGTTCCAGTTCCTGTCTCAGATCTTTCTCTGCCGCCTTTAACATCGGAGAATGAAATGGTCCGCTGACATTCAGCATTAAAGTTCTTCTGGCTCCGGCTTCTTTTAATTTTTCTGCAGCTGTCTTTACCGCTTCTGTTTTTCCGGTAATGACAATCTGTCCCGGACAGTTGTAGTTTGCAATGGTTACATCTGGTATATCGTCCAGAACTTCTTCAATCTTCTTTTCATCCAGTGCCAGAATTGCACACATTGCACCTTCTCCAGCCGGTACCGTATGCTGCATCAGCATACCGCGTTTTCTCACCAGACGGATTGCTTCCAGATCGCTCATCGCACCTGCCACTGCTATCGCTGCATATTCTCCAAGGCTCAAGCCTGCTGTAATATCAGGTTTTATTCCGCGCTGCTCCAGTTCCCGGCTGATGGCAAGATAGGTAGTAACCAGTGCCGCCTGCGTGTATTCTGTCTGATCCAGCAAATCATTTTTTTCAAAACAAAGTGCTTTCATGTCCAGTCCGATTGCTTTGCCTGCTTCATCAAAAAGTCTGGCTGCCTGTGGACTGCTGCGATAAAAATCTTCGCCCATACCACATTTTTGTACGCCCTGTCCGGGAAAAAGAAAGGCTGTTTTACTCATATATTCCAGTTCCTTTCAGTAATGTATCTGTTTCTGTCACCAGCTTCTGAATCAGTTCTTTGCAAGACATTTTTTCTTTTACAAGACCTGCAATCTGACCTGACATCACGCTTCCAGTTTTTACATCTCCTTCGACTACCGCTTTTCGCAGTCCTCCAAGTGTTAATAATTCCAATTCTTCAAATCCTGCGCCACTGTTTTCCAGTTCCAGGTATTTTTTTGTCATTTCATTTCTGAGTGCACGTACCGGATGACCTGTACTTCTTCCTGTTACACGGGTGTCGATATCTTTGGCACGAATGATCATATCTTTGTAATTTTCATGTACCTGGGATTCTGTCGTGACTACAAAATGGGTTCCCATCTGTACACCTCTTGCCCCCAGCATAAAGGCTGCTGCAATACCTCTTCCATCACCGATTCCGCCGGCTGCGATCACCGGGATATCTACAGCATCTACCACCTGCGGCACCAGTGCCATGGTGGTGCTTTCTCCCACGTGACCGCCGGATTCGCAGCCTTCTGCTACCACTGCATCTGCTCCTGTACGCTGCATTCTTTTTGCCATGGCTACGGAGGCTACCACAGGTATCACTTTCACACCGGCATCTTTCCACATCTTCATATATTTTTCCGGATTTCCGGCTCCTGTAGTTACGACCTTTACGCCTTCTTCTACAATTACTTTTGCCACATCATCCGCATGTGGACTCATAAGCATGATATTTACACCAAATGGTTTCTGTGTCAGTTCTTTTGCTTTTCGAATCTCTTCTCTGACCCATTCTGCCGGTGCACTTGCGGCACCGATCAATCCAAGACCTCCGGCTTCTGATACTGCTGCTGCCAGATGATGTTCCGCTACCCAGGCCATACCTCCCTGGATAATCGGGTATTCGATTCCAAGTAACTCTGTAATTTCTGTCTTCATGTTTAAACCTCGTATGCTTTACTATTCCTGATGACTCTCCACATATCTTGCAACATCTCCGACGGTTGTCAGTCCTTCCAGATCTTCTGTCGGAATTTCTACTCCGAATTCTTCTTCTAAAGCCATTACCAGCTCAAACAGATCCAGGGAATCTACTCCCAAATCTTCCTTAAAAGAAGCTCCTTCTGTAATGGTATCCTTTTCAATATTCAGGTTTTCTGCGATCATTTCTCTAATTTTTTCAAACATGTGTTTAATCTCCTTTTTCTTTCCATTCTATTGTTATCATTTCTGATCTGGTACAAACATTCTTACATTACCACTCAAGGACGCTTGCTCCCCAGGTCAATCCCGCGCCAAATCCCGCGAGTACTATTTTCTGTCCTTTTTTCAGTCTCTGATTTCGATTCATTTCATCCAGCAGAATCGGTATGCTGGCCGATGAAGTATTCCCATATTCCTGCATATTCATCGGAAATTTTTCCAGAGGCACATTCAGATATCTGCTGACAGCTTCCACAATCCGCTTGTTTGCCTGGTGCAAAATGATCCAGTCAATCTCTTCCAGACTCAGATTATTTTTTTCCAGCACTTCTTTTATCACTGCCGGAACCTGGCGTACCGCAAATTTAAATACTGCCTGTCCATCCATCTGCATCTTGTATTCTTCCGGATGCTGCTTCTGGTTTTCTTTTTCTCCATCCATCATGCTTTTGCATTTTAGTGCGTCGCCTTTTTTCCCATCGGAATGGGTTGCCGGAAGATAGCTTTTTCCTTCTTCTGCTTTTATTACGGCTGCTCCTGCACCATCTCCAAACAGAATGCATGTCCCACGGTCCTTCCAGTTCACCAGATTGGACAAACATTCGCTGCCGATCAGCAGTGCTGTCCGGTAGATTCCTGCCTGAAGAAAACTCTGTGCACATTGATATGCCAGAACAAATCCGGTACATGCGGCACTCAGGTCATAGGCGACTGCATTTACTGCGCCTATTTCTTTTTGTACTTCACATGCTGTACAAGGAAGCACGATGTTGGATGAAATTGTAGATACAATCAGCAGATCCACTTCTTCTGCAGGTATCCCGGCTTGCGCCAGCGCCCTTCTGGCCGCTTCAGAAGCCATCGACACACAGGTTTCTTCTTTTGCAATGTGCCTTGTGATAATACCGGTTCGTTCACGAATCCACTCGTCATTGGTATCTACCATTCTGGACAGATCATCATTGTCCCAGACACATGCCGGAACTGACGATCCTGTTCCACATACTACTGCTTTCATGAAAGTCTCCTTCCATATAATGTTTGATCTTCGTATATTTTTACTTTAAATATATTTGACTTTCAAAGTATATGTCAGGATAGTTTGTTTGTCAAGTAGTTTTATTGTCAAAATATTGAATTTTAAAAATACATCACAAATGGGCACATAAAAAACTGCCCCGACTGTGTTTTCACACAAATGGAACAGTTTTCTTTTACCCAAATACTTAGGAGGTTGGATTTGCCGGGGAGAGCCAAAAAACTCCGTCCCCAACGGTTACTCTACATCTTCCAGTGCCGCGAAATCTTCTTCGCCGGTACGGATTTTTACGACTTTATCAACATTGTATACAAAGATCTTGCCATCGCCAATATGACCTGTGTACAGTGTCTTCTTTGCAGCTTCGATAACATCTTCTACCGGAATGGAAGCTACGATGATTTCTACTTTTACCTTTGGAAGCAGGGTTGCATCGACTTCTGCTCCACGATACATCTCGCCTGCACCTTTCTGAATACCACAACCCATAACCTGTGTCACGGTCATTCCGGTTACACCAAGATCGTTCATGGCTTTTCTCAGTGCGTCGTAACGGGACAGTCTTGCAATGATAACCACTTTATGGATTCCGGTATCTTCTGCCGGTACAGTGTTGACCACTTTCACTGCAGTATCTCTCTGTACGTTTGATGCGGATGCATAATCGTCATCACCAATCTGAGTACGGTCATTGACTTCCATAATCATGGTATTAGATACATCCATGATTGAGAATCCTGCATAGGCACTGGTCAGACCATGTTCCATTGCATCCAGTCCGACAATCTCTTCTTCTTCTGTTACACGAAGACCAAAGATCGCTTTGATAATCATATATGCAATCGTAATTGTGATTGCTGTCCATGCTGCTGTTGCCAGCATACCTTCCAGCTGTAATCCTAACTGGTGGAAACCGCCGCCGTAGAAAAGACCTTTTCCTGCAATCTGGTTTGCACCAAAGTTTACGCCGTCTCCATAACCTCTTGCAAATGCAGGAGCTGTATCTGTTGCAAATAAACCAACTGCTATCGTTCCCCAGATACCATTTAAGCAATGAACTGCTACAGCACCTACCGGGTCATCAATACGAAGGACATAATCCAGAAGCCATACACCAAATACTACCAGCACACCTGCAACGGCACCGATGATAATTGCACCAAAAGCATCACATACATCACATGGTGCTGTAATGGCTACCAGACCTGCCAGAGATGCATTCAGACACATGGATACATCTGGTTTGCCATATTTAATCCAGGTAAATACCATACAAACAACGGTTGCAATTGCCGGAGCAATGGTGGTTGTTACGAAAATAGATCCAAGTTCTTCTACGGATGTGGCTGCTGCACCGTTGAATCCATACCAGCCCAGCCAGAGAATGAATACCCCAAGACATCCAAGCGGAAGGTTATGTCCAGGAAACGCATTGACCTTTGTTATCTTACCGGATTTATCTTTCGTAAACTTTCCAATACGGGGACCAAGCATTGCTGCACCTATCAGTGCGGAAATACCACCTACCATGTGGATACAGTTGGAACCTGCAAAATCATGAAATCCAATCTGTGCCAGCCATCCGCCGCCCCATGTCCAGTGAGCTTCAATCGGATAGATCACTGCGGAAATAATTGCAGAATATACACAGTAGGAAATAAATTTTGTTCTTTCAGCCATCGCACCGGATACGATGGTTGCTGTCGTTGCACAAAAGACCAGGTTGAATACAAAATTAGACCAGTCAAATTCTGCATAATTTGTAAAAATGTCAAATCCAGGTTTTCCGAGAATTCCCATCCAGTCTTCACCCAGGAATAATCCAAAACCAATCAGAATGAATACTACTGTACCGATACAAAAATCCATCAGGTTCTTCATCAGAATGTTACCGGTATTCTTTGCTCTGGTAAAACCAGCCTCTACCATAGCGAATCCTGCCTGCATCCAGAATACCAGTGCCGCGCCGATCAGGAACCAGACGCCATACACTTCACCGGAAATTGCGTTTAAAATTTCTTGTGTCATATTTTTCTCCTCCTCTTTTAAAAAAAGCGAAACATCAAAGTTCTGTCGGAATACCATTCCCTCACAAAACCTCATTGTTTCGCTCTTCTTTATATTGCAAAAGGCGCCATGGAATTTGTTTTCCATAGCGCCCTTGCTTTTATGTACTGCATAATAACACTGCAATTTTTAAAAGTCAATGCAAATTTTATAATTTTTTTAGATTTGTCCGGTTTGGAGAAATTTATATTTATTGCAGTAAAACAAATCGTCAAAATTACAATAATTCATTTTATAAATTACACCTCGAATAACAGATCACCGTAAGATGGCATTGGCCACATCTCTTTGTCCACGATCATTTCCAGTTCATCCACAGGAATACGAAGTGCTTCCATGGCGGTGCATACTTCTTCGAAATAGTATATTGCCTGTTCTCTTCCCGGATCCATCGCTGTCGCATGATCTGTTGCCTCGACCAGCTTCTGTAATTTTTTCTTGGTTTCTGTCAAAAGATGCGCTGACTCTCTGAGCATATCCATTGGCACATCTGTCTCCACTCCCGTCATATTCATGGTATTCACTGTATCAGACAGGCTCTTATTAAAGCGCAGAACTGCAGGAATAATATGCTTGCTGGCAATATCAATCATTGCTCTTGCTTCGATATTGATTGCCTTAGAATAACCTTCATACTGAATCTCTGCACGGGATTCCAGTTCCGCTCTGGTAAATACATGGAATTTTTCAAATAAATCTACTGCTTTCTCTGTTACCAGTGCAGGGATAGCCTCTACCATGGACTTGATATTCGGAAGTCCGCGACGCTGCGCTTCTACTACCCATTCATCAGAATAGCCATTGCCATTAAATACAATTCTCTGATGCTCACTGGCATATTTCTTAATCAGATCATGTACTGCCACAGAGATATTGTCTGCTTTTTCCAATTCATCGCAGGCATCTGAAAATGCTTCTGCTACGATTGTATTAATGACCACATTACATTCTGCCACAGAATCTCTGGAGCCAACCATACGGAATTCAAACTTGTTGCCGGTAAAGGCAAATGGTGAAGTACGGTTACGGTCTGTTGCATCTTTTGTGAAGTCAGGCAGTGTCTTAACACCTGTGTGTAATGTACCACCCTTTAAGCTGTGTGTTGCTTCTCCGGTATCAATGAGCTGTGTTAATACATCCTGAAGCTGATCACCCAAAAATACAGAGATAATAGCAGGAGGTGCCTCATTCGCACCAAGTCTGTGATCATTTCCCACATCTGCTGCTGATTCACGGAGAAGATCCGCATGCTTATCCACCGCACGTAAGATACAGGTCAAAATCAATAAAAACTGAATATTCTCATGAGGTGTCTTACCCGGATCCAGCAGATTGATGCCATCATCCGTAGTCAGTGACCAGTTATTATGCTTACCAGAGCCATTTACACCTGCAAATGGTTTTTCATGAAGAAGGCACTGCAGACCATGTTCTTCTGCTACACGCTTCAGAGTCTCCATGATGATCTGGTTGTGATCTGCTGCCACATTACACTCTGCATAAATCGGCGCAAGTTCATGCTGTGCCGGTGCCACTTCATTATGCTGTGTTCTGGCAGAAACTCCCAGTTTCCACAATTCCTTATTTACATCTTTCATAAATGCAGCAATACGCGGACGGATTACTCCAAAATAATGGTCATCCAGTTCCTGTCCCTTTGGCGGCATAGCACCAAATAATGTACGTCCTGTAAAAATCAAGTCTTTTCTCTTTAAATATTTGGCACGGTCTACAATAAAATACTCCTGCTCTACACCAACAGACGGTTTCACCTTGCGAGATGTGGTGTTACCCAAAAGTCTTAATAAACGAAGCGTCTGCGTCTGAATTGCTTCCATGGAACGCAAAAGAGGAGTCTTCTGATCCAGTGCTTCGCCTGTATAAGAACAAAATGCCGTCGGAATACAGAGAATCGCTCCGGCAGCGTCCTGTCTGACAAATGCCGGTGAAGTACAATCCCAGGCTGTATATCCTCTTGCCTCAAAAGTAGCACGAAGCCCTCCGGACGGGAATGAAGATGCATCCGGTTCCCCTTTAATCAGCTCTTTTCCTGAAAATTCCAGCTGCACAGAACCATCTGCCTTCGGTGCTGTAATAAACGCATCATGCTTCTCTGCAGTAAATCCGGTCAGTGGCTGGAACCAGTGGGTAAAGTGTGTCGCACCCTTTTCAATTGCCCATTCCTTCATTGCACCTGCAACTACTTCCGCAATCATAGGATCCAGTTCTTTTCCATCGTCTATGGTTTTATGAAGTTCCTTGTACACTTTTTTCGGCAGCTTTTCCAGCATTACTTTGTCATTAAAGACATTTTCGCCAAACAGCTCCTGTACATTTATGATCTCGCCCATATATCCTCCTTCGCAGTATGTATATTTTTTGCTATGAAAAATGATACTCGATTTATTCCGAAAATGCAAGAGGGCACTGCATAGTTTTGCAGTACCCTCTCTTTTATGTATTTATTGATTATCTGATTGGCTCTTACCACTGGGAGCTTTCTCCCATTTATCCGATATAATCTGAAGCAGATACCGGTGTTCTGTAGTTCACATCTGATACGATGATACCGGTAGTAGAACTGCTGGCATGTACCACCTGACCATTACCGATGTACATGGTTACATGTCCGATTCCATAATCTCCGCTTCCTTCATAGAATAACAGATCGCCTGGCTCCAGCTGACTTAAGTCAACGGATTTACCACCCTGAGACTGTGCTCCGGCTGTTCTGTTAATATTGATACCAAAGTTTGCAAGTACAGACTGTGTAAATCCTGAGCAGTCTGTTCCGTTTGTCAGTGAAGTACCACCATATACATATGGGTTACCAACAAACTGAAGTGCATAATCTACAATCTGCTGTCTTAAGGATGAAGAACTGCTGTCTGTTGTGCTTGTCACTTCAGATGTGTCAATTCCTGCATCAGCAACTGTATCATATACTGTCTGGTCTGCTGCTGTCGCCTCATCCTGTGCTGCCTGTGCCTGATCTGCTGCTGTCTGTGCATTCTGTGCTGTCTGCTGTGCATAAGACTCTGCATTTGCAATTGTCTCTGCGTCTCCTGAACTATATGCTTCATCCAGTGCCGCCTGTGCATCTGCTGCTACCTGCTCTGCGTAAGCCTGATCTGCTGCTGCCTGATCTGCCGCTGCCTGTGCCTGATCTGCATAGTCGCTCTGGCTCTGAAGATATTCAATCCATGCCTGGTTCTGTGCTTCCCATTCAGCCTGCTCTGCAGCTAACTGTTCCTGATACAGTCTTTCCTGTTCATCCAGCCATGCCTGATATGCAGCTTCTTCTTCAGCAATTCTTGCCTCTGCTTCTTCCTGAGTCTCACCCTGCGGAAGATAAGTCGCATAGCTTACATAATCTGCACTGACATAACCTTCTGTAGATCCTGTAGAAATCTTAGCCCATCCGCCAAGGTCTTCTTCCAGATATACGATCTGATCTGCTGTCACGGTATCTACTACATCTGCATCTTCAGACGGCTCACTGCGCACCATCAATGCTTCTGCATTTACCTGTGCCACCGGTGTTGCCACCTGGTTAATCGTCTCTGCTGCTGCTTCTCCTGTTGTCAGAAGATACTTGGCAACATATCCGGTACAGTTACCGGACTGTACATAATACCAGTCACCTTCTTCTCCAAGAATCGTTGCACAGTTGCTGTCATATAAATAACCGACTACTTCTGAATTTGCATCTGCATTGGCTCTGATGTTGAAATAAGTCTCTTCACCAGGCTGTGCAACTGCAATGGTTCCTACCATGCTGTCCTGAGCTGCTTCTGTCTCTTCTGTTGTCTCTTCAGAAGAAGTATCTGCTGCAGCTTCTGTTGTCTCTTCTGCCGCCTCTGTCTCTTCTGTCTTTGTCTCTTCTTCCTTTGTATCTGCTTCCTTTGTATCTGCTTCTTTCACAGCTGCTGTACCCACACCCACCAGGCTTGTTCCAGCTGCAAATGCTGACATAGAACTGCTTCCAACGAGCATACTACCTGTTACGAAACAAGCAGCCGCTCTCATCACATGTTTCTTCATACCCTTATTCATCAAAATCAAACCTCCAAATAATCAATCAATAAATACGAAATCAATACAATTAAATACATATTTGTTACATAAGTGTTAAATTTATTACCTTGCCATCTTAACATATGAGATTTGATTTGTCAATGAATTTTACAGTTTTTTTAACTTTTAGCGCTTTTCCATCTTTTTTGTAACATTTCTGTTACATTTTCACCAGTCCAGTAATTTTTGCAGATATTGTCCTACTACATTTGAAAAGTTTCGAATATCCTTAATATATGCAAAATCTTTTCCGAAGATTTTCTTTTCCGCCTGCAGATCCTGCTCTTTGCCGGCAAATACTCCTAAAACAAAGACTCCTTTGTTCCTTATCTTACGTACTTCCTGAGCCGTATCTTTCACTGCATAATCACCGCAGTAGGCCTTTGGATTTTTACTGTTTGGACGGTTTACTATCACATCATTAGGACGTCCGTCACTTAATACGATCAAGATCTTGTTTTCTTCTTCTCTTTGCAGCAAGGAATCTGCTGCGGCACGAATCGCCAGTCCATCACGATTATTCGAAGATGTCGTATACTGAAAAATCTTCCGGTTTTCACTCTTCGGTGCATCGTATTCACGAAATCTCTGCATCACGGTATAATCCCAGAATGTACAGAAACTCATCACACGATGTGGAATCTGCACGTTACTCAATGCCTCACTGATGATAAATGCCTGCAATGCTACCTGACTCTGACGGTCACGCTGGGATCCGCTTGCATCCATCAGAATATCTACTACAAAATCTGTCTGGTTCTGCCGGATAATGCGCTGAAACAACTTTGTATCTTCACTGCGTCCCAGTTTCCAGAGACGGTTGGGCAGAATCTGACCATGATCTGCCAGCAGTTCATCCTGCTGTGTTCTGGTCACCAGAGAACGCTTCAGATTGTCTGTCAGAATATCCACATTCCGTTTTGTCATGTTCTTGCTGTTGCGAAGAAGCAAAAGATTTTTATCTGCCTGCTTTTTTGCATTCACATATTGCGCATTCACCAGCACAGGATGTTCCAGGATTCCGTCTGTGTAATACAGGCTGCAGTCTGCATGGGCACCGTTGCACAGTCTGCGGTCTGTCTTTTTCTGCTCTGCTTCTGAGAGATAGGACTTTCCAAAATTCAGCTGCATATAGCTGTTCATCTTCTCCAGAGCCTTTTCATCCAATACTACAATGCTCTTTTTCTTCGGTCCTTTATCCTGTTTTTCTTCTTTTTGATTTTGCTCTTCCAGGCTGACCACTTGCTGGTTTACCTGATCTACCAGCTGCTCCAGTACAGATTCATACATCTCTTCATCCAGAAAATCCTGCCAGGTTGCTTCTGCAAGTTCTTCCAAGGACGTATTTAATACAAACTCCAGATCCCCATGTTTTTTTTCGAAGGACCGGTCTATCGCTGAATTGTATATGAAATCAATCGTGCAAATAATCTCCATCGTATCTCTGGCATCTTCCAGCTGATAAATTCTGTCACAAACATCCTGTATTCTTTTCTCTGCTCTTCCTCTTCCATTTAAAAACTGACGGAGTATCTCCAGCTTCACTCTTCCAATGAAAGATTTGTTCATTTTATCAAAATCCAGTTCCAGCATGGCTTCAAGTGCTTTTCTCCGAATATTGCATACGCCCGGCCGCTCTGAAACAATTTTCTGATATACCGCCATATCCACACAAAGCTGCGCGATATTCATCAGAACAGGTTCTTCTACACCATAAAAAGACTTCTTTACGATATACATGGAAAGGGCATTTGTATCGTAGTATTTTGCAAAAGCTCCCTGCTTAATGGCATCATAAAGGGAAATGTATTTACTTCTGGAAAAGGATTCCAAATCCAGCCTGGTATTCAGATCATAATTTCCACTTACTGTCCACATCAGATTTCGTATGCGGTTCTCAATCTCCATCTGATTATCTTCTAAATCGTATAAATTTTCCTGCATATTCTCTACTTTTCTCCGCTCTTCTATGTTAGAATGATTATATCATATATTTAAACAGGAGTTACTATGAGAGTTCGCAAAAAATATTTTTTCCATGCACTGCTGCTTCTTCTTCTCCTTACAATGATGCCGATTTCAGCCAGTGCCAAATCAAATATTCCAAAGAATAAACTGGTCACACAACAGGGATACACATATTATTATAATAAAAAAGGCAAAATTGTCAGGAATTCTATGGTGACATTAAAAAAGAAAACCTACTATTTTGATAAAAACGGTCAGATGTACAAGAACCGCGACTTTTCTTATAAAGGGAACATTTATCATGCAAGTTCCAGCGGTGCTCTTTCTAAAAATACCTGGATCAATGGCTATTATTTTAACAGTTCCGGGAAACGTACCGGAAAGCCTATTCAAACCGCCTCCACATCCTCCGGTTCTTCGCAAAAACTCCGAAAGGTGATTTCTATGAAGAACATACGGCAAAGGCCACAGCTGCCAACCGGCTGTGAATCTGTAGCCCTTACCATCGTCTTAAAACATATGGGATTCTCTTTATCGAAGACCACGATTGCCTCCCGCTATCTCTCCAGAAGCGGATCTAATTTTGTCACAAGATTCTGGGGCAATCCTTTCAGCAGCTCCGGAGGCGGCATCTATGCTCCCGGTCTGACTATCACTGCCAACAAGTTTCTGAAAGCAAAGAAGTCTTCGAAACGTGCCTATGATCTCACCGGAATTCGTTTTTCTGACTTGTATACTTATCTCGATAATAATATTCCGGTCATTGTATGGAACTCTATGTATATGTACAATCCGGTGGCCGTCCATTCTTACCGATGCAATGGTAAAACATGGCGCTTCTACCGCTACGAACACTGTGTTGTCCTTTGCGGATATGATAAAAAGAAGAAAAAAGTCCTGATCAATGACCCTTTAAGTGGTCTGGTTTGGAGAAAAGCCAGCTCGTTTGAACGTATTTATAATAAACTTGGGAAAATGGCTGTCGTTATTCAATAATTTTTGCTCTGAACAACTTAAAAAGAGAAGAGATCCGTTTCATTGGATTTCTTCTCTTTTTCTTATCTTTTATTCATTTTGCGTATCTTCGTTCTTCTCTGGCTGAACTTCTGCATCTTCTTCTGCCTGTTCTGGCTGAGCTTCTGCGTCTGCTTCTTCTGCCTGCTCTGGCTGAGCTTCTGCGTCTGCTTCTTCTGCCTGCTCTGGCTGAGCTTCTGCGTCTGCTTCTTCTGCCTGTTCTGGCTGAACTTCTGCGTCTGCTTCTGCCTGCTCTGGCTGAATTTCTGCAGCTTCTTCTTCCCGTCTTTCTACTTCATGGAAGATCTCCATGAACTCTTTTCCGGTAATCGTCTCTTTCTCAATCAAAAATGCTGCGATCTCATCCAGTGCTTTTCTATGCTCTCTAAGCAGTGTTAAAGCAGATTCATATGCATCTTTGATGATCTTCACAACTTCACGGTCAATCTCTGTAGCAGTCTCATCACTGCAGTTCAGAACATTTCTGCCATTCAGATACTGATTCTCCGGTGATTCCAGACCAACCATGCCGAACTTCTCAGACATACCATACTGTGTGATCATAGCTCTTGCCATCTTCGTAGCCTGTTCAATATCATTGGCAGCGCCTGTTGTAATACTGTTAAATACAATCTCTTCTGCCGCACGTCCACCGACGCATTCCACAATACGAGCCTGAATCTCTGCCTTGGTATTCAGATACTTCTCTTCTTCCGGTACATTCATAACATATCCGAGAGCACCCATGGTTCTTGGTACAATCGTGATCTTCTGAACAGGTTCAGAATCCTTCTGAAGTGCGCTGACCAACGCATGTCCGACTTCATGGTAAGAAACAATTCTTCTTTCTTCTTTGCTGAGAATCTTGTTCTTCTTCTCTTTACCAACCAATACTACTTCTACTGATTCAAACAGATCCTTCTGGCTGACTGCGTTTCTTCCCTTCTTAACAGCAAGAATCGCTGCCTCATTGATCATATTCGCCAGATCAGATCCCACTGCTCCGGATGTCGCAAGTGCGATCGCTTCAAGATCTACCGTCTCATCCATCATGACATTCTTAGAATGTACCTTCAGGACATCGATACGTCCCTGAAGATCCGGCTTATCTACTACTACCCGGCGGTCAAAACGACCTGGTCTTAAAAGGGCCTGATCCAGTACTTCCGGACGGTTCGTCGCTGCCAGAATCAAAAGACCTGATCCACTGTCAAATCCATCCATTTCCGCAAGCAGCTGATTCAATGTCTGCTCACGTTC
The DNA here is from genome assembly GCA_934373455.1 of uncultured Marvinbryantia sp. Taxonomy (GTDB): domain Bacteria; phylum Bacillota; class Clostridia; order Lachnospirales; family Lachnospiraceae; genus Marvinbryantia. The sequence goes on along the minus strand of CAKRON010000019.1, from coordinate 1,080 downwards.
ATCATTACCGCCGCCGAATCGGCTGTCTCGGCTCTTTCCGATAGCATCGATCTCATCGATAAAGATAATACAAGGTGCATTCTTCTTTGCTTCTTCGAACAATTCACGTACACGGGATGCTCCGACACCGACAAACATCTCTACGAACTCAGAACCTGACAGTGAAAAGAACGGTGCATGAGCTTCTCCTGCCACTGCTTTGGCAAGCAGTGTCTTACCTGTACCAGGAGGTCCGACTAACAATGCTCCCTTTGGAAGCTTGGCACCTATCTTGGTGTACTTTCCAGGATTCTCCAGGAAATCTACTACTTCCTGCAAAGATTCTTTGGCTTCATCCTGACCTGCCACATCTTTAAACGTCACGCCGGTCTCTTTCTGAGCATATACTCTGGCCTTATTCTTGCCGATGCCCATGACACCGCCGCCTCCGCCGCCCATTCTTCTCATGGCAAATCCCATAATTACCCAGATCAGAATCAACGGAAGTACAAAAGATAAAATACTGTACAGAAGTTCGGATGACATATCCGGTATCTCTTTCTTAAAGTCAACGCCTGCTTTCAGAAGCTTTTCTGACAACAGTGGATCGTTCACTACACCGGTATAATACGTGAATTTCATGCCCTTCAGCGATGAAAATCCGTAAGGCTGCTCCTTAGGTGTGATCACATACTGATTTGATTCAATTACTACACTATCTACTTCATCATTGTTCAGCATCTCCATGAACTTGTTATACGTAATCTCCTGATTCGTCGTCCCGTTCATCATGCTGTTAAACAATGCCATAACAATCAGCGTAATTACCGTAACAATCAGAAATATAATGATTGTCTGCCCGTTTTTGGGTCCTTTTCGCTTGTCTGGTCCATTGTTTGAGCCATTTTGGTTATTATCCATTTCATTCCTCCTTAAGCGTAAAAACACTTAATATTAAGTATAAGGATTATCCGTTCAGAAATCAATATACACTTTCGAAAAAGATTTGTTTATTTCTTAAAAAATTATAAAAACCGCCAGACGAACGGTTTCGCCGGCGGTATTTTCTACTCCACATTTTTTAACGCTTCATCCATCGGT